>JAVJPD010000523.1:0-9406 GCA_040216475.1 Rhodospirillales bacterium | reverse complement strand
GTCCGACAGCAGGAAGGACAGCTCCTCTTCGAGCGAACGGGCGTGCGAGGTGCCGGCGAACAGCAGCGTCAGAAGCGAGGCGAGCGCCGCCGCGCCGACCAGCCAGGGAAGCTCCGGCCGGGCTTTGAGAATCCGCCGACTCTTGAAAGTCGGCCCACCGATTCGGTTGCCTAAAAACATCGCTACAAAATGTGGTGCCCAGGATTAATTACTTAACAAAATATAGTAATCATTCGACCAATCGCCGAATCCTGTGAGAATCGTAAGTAAAATCAAAGTATTTCCGCAAGGGAAATTTGGATGAAGGCCGAGAAATCCTTTTCCGGGGATTTCTTTGCGCCGATTCATGACGTGAATTGCCGGATAATTCTTAATCTGTATTTGGTTAACGATGAAAACGGCTTCACGGGTCGAAGCGCATCAAACGGGTTTGCCGTAACCGCCGCCGCCGGGCGTTTCGATCACGATGACATCGCCGTCTTTTAAGGACGCCTGATCGGTGGCGCCGAGGGTTTCCGTTTCGCCGCCCGCCCGTTCGATCCGGGTGACGCCCGGGCGGCCCGCCTCACCGCCTTCGAGTCCGAACGGCGCGACGCGCCGGCTGCCGGATAAAATCGCCGCGGTCATGGGCTCGAGGAACCGGATGCGCCGGATCACGCCGTCGCCGCCGCGGTGCTTGCCGCGCCCGCCGCTGCCGGGGCGCAGGGAGAACGAGTCGATCGACACGGGATAACGCCACTCGAGCACCTCCGGATCGGTCAGGCGCGAGTTCGTCATGTGCGATTGCACCGCGTCGGTGCCGTCGAAATCCGGTCCGGCGCCGGTGCCGCCGCAGATGGTTTCGTAATACTGGTGGCGTTCGTTGCCGAAGGTGAGGTTGTTCATGGTGCCCTGCGCGGCGGCCATCGTGCCGAGCGCGCCGTAAAGCGCGTTGACGATCGCCTGGCTGGTTTCGACGTTGCCGGCGACCACGGCCGCCGGGTAACGCGGATTGAGAAGGCTGCCGTCCGGCACGATGATTTTGAGCGGCTTCAGGCAACCGGCGTTCAAGGGGATGTCGTCGTCGACCAGGGTGCGAAACACATACAGCACCGCCGCGCGCGTCACCGCGAACGGCGCGTTGAAGTTGTTCCGCTGCTGATCGGAGGTGCCGGTAAAATCGATCGCGGCCTCTCGTTTGGCCTTGTCGATTTTAATGGCGACCTCGATGCGCGCGCCGTTGTCCATCTCGGCGGAAAAGCGGCCGTCGCGCAGGACGTCGAGCACCCGGCGCACGCATTCCTCGGCGTTGTCCTGCACGTGGCCCATGTAGGCGGCAACGGTCTCGGCGCCGAAGTGATCGGCCATGCGCCCGAGTTCCCGCACGCCTTTTTCATTGGCGGCGATCTGAGCCTTGAGGTCGGCGACGTTCTGATCCGGATTGCGGGCCGGCCACGGGCCGTTCGATAAAAGCTCCCGCAATTCGGTTTCGAGCAACCGGCCTTGTTCGACGAGCAGGAAGTTGTCGATCAGGATGCCTTCCTCCTCGACCGTGCGCGAACCCGGCGGCATGGAGCCCGGCGTGATGCCGCCGATGTCGGCGTGATGGCCGCGCGAGGCGACATAAAAAAGAATCCCGGCCTCCTTCGCGTCGAACACCGGCGTGACCACGGTGATGTCGGGCAGATGTGTGCCGCCGTTGTAGGGCGCGTTCAGCACCCAGACGTCGCCGGGTTTCATCGAGCCGTGGCGTTCGCGGATCACGCTTTGCACGCCCTCGCTCATGGAGCCGAGGTGAACGGGAATATGCGGCGCATTGGCAATCAATTGCCCGGCCGCGTCGAACACCGCGCAGGAGAAATCCAGCCGCTCCTTGATGTTGACCGATTGCGCCGTGTTGGCGAGCACCGCACCCATCTGCTCGGCCACCGACATAAAAAGATTATTGAAAATTTCGAGCGTGACCGGATCGGCCTCGGTGCCGAGGGCGACGCGGCGCGCGCGCGCCTCGAACCGAGTCAGGATCAAATGGCCCCCGGCAGTCATCTCGGCCTGCCAGCCCGGTTCGATCACCGTGGTGGCGTTGGTTTCGGCGACGATGGCGGGGCCCTTGACGGCCGCGCCCGGGCGCAAGGACTCGCGGCGGCAAACGGCGATCTCGCGCCAGGCGCCCTGCGTGAACATGCGTGCCGCGGCGATGCCGCCCCCCGCGCCGTTGGCGGGCTCGGCGAGGGTCTCGTCGATGGGCTCGGCGCCGCCGACGGCCTCGACCGAAACCGCCTCGACGATGAGGCCGCGTTCGGGGGCGACGAAGCCGAAACGCCGGCGGTGCAGATCCTCGAAAGCCGCCCGCAAGGAAGCTTCGTTCGCGCCGTCCTCGATATCGAAGATCAGGGCGGTATCGGTGCCGGCATATTTAATATGTGCTCGGCAATGAAGCACGATGTCGTCCTCCGCGATGTCTTGGCGTCGAATTTCGGCAACGGCGTCTTCGGCGAGTTCGTTCAACGGCGCGCGCAGGGTTCGCGCGATGTCGGGCGTTACCGGCGTTTCGACGGATTTCTCGCGCAGCGCCCGGATGTCGGCGAGCCCCATGCCGTAGGCCGACAGCACCCCGGCGAAGCCGTGAATGAGAACCGTCTCCATGCCGAGCGCGTCGGCGACCCGGCAGGCGTGCTGGCCGCCGGCACCGCCGAAGCAGTTGAGTGCGTAACCGCCGACGTCGTAGCCGCGCTGGGTCGAGATTTGCTTGATCGCGTTCGCCATGTTCTCGACGGCGATGGTGAGAAATCCTTCGGCGATCTCTTCGGGCGTGCGTTCGCTTGCCGTCTCGGCGTTGACGCGGGCCGCCAGTTTCCCGAATTCGGATTCGACGACGGCACGGTCGAGCGGCGCGTTCGCATCGGGGCCGAACACGCGCGGGAAGAAATCCGGCTGCACGCGCCCGAGCATGACGTTGCAGTCCGTCACCGTGAGCGGGCCGCCGAGCCGGTAGCTCGCCGGGCCCGGGTCGGCGCCGGCCGAGTCGGGGCCGACGCGCAGGCGCGCCCCGTCGAAATGCAGGATCGAGCCGCCGCCGGCGGCGACCGTGTGAATGCGCATCATCGGCGCCTGCAGGCGCACGCCGGCGACCTGGGTGTCGAAGGTGCGCTCGAAATCGCCGTCGTAGTGGGAAACGTCGGTCGAGGTACCGCCCATGTCGAAGCCGATGACTTTCTTGAAGCCCGCCCGCTCGGCGGTGCGCACCATGCCGACGACCCCGCCGGCGGGGCCCGACAGGATGCTGTCCTTGCCCTGAAACAGCGCGGCGTCGGTCAGCCCGCCGTTCGATTGCATGAACATCAGACGCGTATTGCCGAGTTCGCTCGCGACCCGATCGACGTAACGGCGCAGGATCGGCGAGAGGTACGCGTCCACCACCGTGGTATCGCCGCGCGCGACCAGCTTCATCAGCGGGCTGACCGCGTGAGATACCGAGATTTGGGTAAAACCGATCTCGCGGGCGATTCCGGCGACCGCTTGTTCGTGCCGGGCATAGCGGTAGCCGTGCATCAGAACGACGGCGATCGCGCGCAGGCCGTTCGCATAAGCCCGTTCGAGCCCGGCGCGGGCGGCTTGCGCATCGAGCGGTGTCAAGATGTCGCCGTGCGCGCCGATGCGTTCGTCGATCTCGACGACGTCGCGGTACAGCATCTCCGGCAATTCGATGCGCCGGGCGAAAATCTTCGGGCGGTTCTGATAGCCGATCCGCAGCTGATCCTTGAACCCCTTGGTGATCGCGAGCAGGACCGGCTCGCCCTTGCGCTCGAGCAACGCGTTGGTCGCGACCGTCGTGCCCATCTTGACCGCGCCGATCTTTTCGACCGGGATCGGATCGCCCGGTGCGATGCCGAGGACGCCGCGGATGCCGTGCACCGCGGCGTCCGCGTAATGGGCGGGGTTCTCCGAGAGAAATTTACGGGCCGACAGCGTGCCGTCGGGCGCGCGCGCGACCACGTCGGTGAAGGTGCCGCCGCGGTCGATCCAGAACTGCCATTTGTCGTCGTGGGTCATGAGCGTTTATTCATCGCTCGGAAAGATATCGGGATCAACCGGCGCGGTCGAATTTCCAACCGTTCGTGATCGGCGCCATGCCGATTCCCGGATAATAACTCATGGCGCCCGGTGCGGAGACGAGAATCAGGGACGCGCCGGCCCCGGCGATTTCGTGCGTTCGGCGGATGAGTTCCCGGCCGATGCCGCGGCGTTGATAGCGGGCATCGGCTTCACCATGAGCCTGTTCATCGGCACCCTGGCGTTCGCCGAGCCCGAGCACGCCGCGGCGGTTCGCGTCGGCGTGTTGTCGGGCTCGCTGGTATCGGCGGTGGTCGGCATGATCGTCTTGCGCCTTGCCTTGGCTAAGCGGACGAAGACCTCGCCGAAATCGGACGAAGAAGGCTTGCGCTACGCGGCGGAGTGACGACGGGCGGCAGCCGGTCGCGTTCAGGAAATGCGCTTGATCCGCAACGGGTCGGCGTAGCGGGTTTCGATATCGGGTTCGGAGCGCCGCCGGATCAGCGAAAAGCGCCAATCGGCGTCCTGCCGGCGATCCTTGCCGGAGCGGCGTTCTTGGCCGTCGAACATCACGGTCTTCTGCCGGCGTTCGGTGCCGCCGCGCAGATCGACGCGGTAGAATTTATAAAGCGGGATATCGCCCGGCGTATGGACATCCGCTTGCGGACGCCGATTTCTTAAATGTTGTTTCATCACTGCACCCCAGGAAAACGTTTTCGCTTCCGATTTTATTAAAGCCGATCGATGTGGCGGTTTCGTGAACCCTGCCGGTCGCTTTGCAGGCGGCGGCGTGTGGGAGGAATGTAAGGCAGGGAAGGGGGACGTGAAATCGGGGCTTGCCCTAGAAAACGCATTTTTTACCTGGGGAAAACCCTAGAGCCGGTCATGGTTAGTCGGAATCGGCATTTCGGCCCGTGCCAAATGGTTGGCAACTAGCGATCCGACAACCATGTGAATCGGCTCTACTTATTGATATAGATCGAACCATGACCGGCTCAGGATTTCGGTCCGGATAAACCGACGGGCCGCGGCGTTCGGACGCGGCCCGCTTGGTGCCTGAGGGGGCACTCGGGCTTAATGATGCCCGCGAACGGTCCGGCCCAAGTCCATGGGGGAGGGGAGAGCGGAACCCCATGGACTCGGGGCCGTTCGGGTGCCGGGTTGGCGATGCTCCCGGTTGTAGCGCCGGATCACGGCAAACCGCCAATCGGCATCCTGTCGTCTTTCTTGTCCGGAACGGCGTTCGGGGCCCGTCCGGGGGATTGCTTGTTGCCGGCGGGCGTCATCCTTGCGGCGGTTTTGCGCGTGGCAGAATAATTTCGCCTCCGCAAAGGACAGCATTGAAAAAATCGTTTGCCGCATCATCATCCGATCCCGAGGTCAATCGTCTTTAGCGCTGATCGTTCGTTCGACGTGCGATTTTTCACCGGTTTTCCGCGAAAACATCGTATGGGTCCGTCCGTTCCCCCGAAGCCGCCCGATAATTTTGCCGAATTGCGGATATCGTACTTCACACCCCGTCGCCGGGGCTATTACACTCCCGTATAGGCGCTCCCCGGCAGGGGACTTGAGGCGGGCTTGTGGGCCTAGGCCGCGGAGGCTGACCGCGGGTTCCCGGGGGCAATCAGGACATAACCATGGTTAGAGAGACAATGTCGGAAGAACTCCAATCGATCGCGGCTTCCCTGCAACCGAAACAGGAGGACGTCTCCTTCGACCTTGAACGGGCCTTGTCGTCGATCGTCGGCCTGCGCGCGCAAACCCCGCCGGACGCCTTTACCGCGCAGCGCCTCGGCACCGACCGCAGCGGCCATGGCGTGCTGATCCGCGAGGACGGCCTGGTGCTGACCATCGGCTATCTGATTACCGAGGCGGAATCGGTCTGGCTGGTCGATTGTCACGGCCAGGCGACGCCGGCCCACGTCGTCGCGACCGATATCGAAACCGGCTTCGGGCTGGTGCAGGCGATGGGCCCGATGTCGATTTCGCCGATCGAGCTCGGCAGTTCGAAAGCGCTCGCGGTGAACGATCCCGTCATCCTCGCCGGCTTCGGCGGACGGCAGGGTTCCGTATGCGCCAAGGTAATCGATAAGCGCGAATTCGCGGGCTATTGGGAATATGTTTTGGACGAGGCGATCTTTACCGCGCCGCCGCACCCGTTCTGGGGCGGCTCCGGCCTGATCGGACCCGACGGCACCTTGCGCGGGGTCGGCTCGCTGTTCATCCAGCAGGCGCTCGGCGAGGACGACACCGTCGACGGCAACATGGTCGTGCCGATCGATCTGCTAAAGCCCATCCTCGACGATCTGTTGACCTACGGCCGGCGCAACAAGCCGCCGCGGCCCTGGGTCGGCATGCTGACGGCGGAGTCGGAAGGCCATCTCATCGTCGGCGGCCTGTTCGACGGCGGCCCGGCGGATCAGGCCGGTATCCAGGTCGGCGATCTGATCGCCGACGTCGCGGGCCAGCCGGTGCGCGGCCTGCCGAATTTGTTCCGGCGCATCTGGTCGCTCGGCGAGGCCGGGGTCGCCGTGCCGCTGACTTTGGTACGCGACGGCCGCGAGATGCACGTCGACATCGCGTCCGCCTGCCGCAGCGACTTCTATAAAAAGCCGAAGATGCACTAGGTCGGATCATGATTTATCGGAACCGAATGACGATTTCGACTAACCATGACCGGCTCGATGCCTCTTGTTAACGATAACGGCCGTTTCGTGGTTCTTTCTCACGTCTTTATGACCCTTGCCCTCTTGGCGCCATAATTGCGGCGTCCTATCTTCTCCTGATGCGTAAATGCTTGCGAATTACCGGGGCCGCCTTTCTCCTGTTCGTCGTTGCCGCCGCGTTGGTCGCGTGGGGGCGCGCGGGCATGGCTGATTGGCGCACCGCGAGCCGGGAACCGGCGGGGATCGCTCCCGATCCGGCCGTCGTCAGGGAAGCGATCGTGCAGGTGTACGCCGCGCGGGCCTATTCCTGGCGCGGCACCTTCGGCGTTCATACCTGGATTGCCGTCAAGCCGACGGCGGCGCCGAGTTTCACCGTGTACGAAGTGATCGGCTGGCGCGCCTATTACGACGAGCCGGTGCTGGTCATTACCGAGCGCGCGCCCGACGGCCGGTGGTTCGGCAACATGCCGGAAGTTCTCGCCGATCTGCGCGGCGAGGGCGTCGATGACGTTATTAAACGCATCGATAAGGCCGCAACCGGCTATCCCTACACCGAGAGCTACACGGTGTGGCCCGGCCCGAACTCCAACACCTTCACCGCGTTCGTCGCCCGCGCGGTGCCGGAGTTGAAGCTCGATCTGCCGCCGACCGCAATCGGCAAGGATTATCTCGTCAACGGCGACATCGTCGCCAAGTCGCCGAGCGGCACGGGTTTCCAGTTCTCCCTGTTCGGCCTGCTCGGCGTCATGGCCGGTATCGAGGAAGGCATCGAGGTGAACGTGCTCGGCCTGACCTGGGGCGTGGACCCGCTCGATTTTTCGATCAAGCTGCCGATCGTCGGGCGCATCGGGCCGAAGCCCGACCGTTCATGACCGGCGTTTTCCGCTCCGACACCATCCTCAACGCGATCCTCATCGCGTTCGCGCGAGGCCGGGCATGAGCGTCTGGGGCAAGGTGATCGGCAGCGTGACCGGGTTCGCGCTCGGCGGTCCCTTGGGCGCCATCCTCGGCATGATCGCCGGGCATGCGGTCGATCGCACGCAATCCCTGGGACAAGGACCGGCCAACGACAGAGTCTTTCCTTGGGGCCAGAGCGGTTACGCGGCCGATCGCGAGCAGCGCCAAGTCGCGTTTTCGGTTGCGGTGATCGTGCTCGGCGCCAAGCTCGCCAAGGTCGACGGCACCGTGACCCGCGCCGAGGTCAACGCCTTCAAGGAAACGTTTCATATCCCGCCCGAGGCGATCGCCGACGTCGGGCGGATTTTCAACGAGGCGCGCGGCGAGGCGACCGGCTTCGAGCCGTATGCCTATCAGATCGCCGAAATGTTCGCACACGAGCCGCGCGTGCTCGAGGAACTGCTCGGCGGTTTATTCCACATCGCGAAAGCGGACAGCGCCGTCTCGCCCGCCGAGAAGACGTTCATCCGCTCGGTCGCGCATATTTTCGGGTTCGACGGCCGGACCTTCAACCGCATCCTGGCGAGCCATGTCGGCGGCGCGGATGAGGCCGACCCCTATGCCGTGCTCGGCCTGGCCCGCGGGGCCGGCGACGGCGACATTAAAAAGACGTACCGCCGCTTGATCCGGGAGAACCATCCGGACGTCCTGATCGCCCAAGGCATGCCGACGGAATTCGTCGCCGTCGCCAACGAGAAAATGGCGGCGATCAACGCGGCCTACGACCGCATCGAGAAGGAACGCGGGCTGCGTTAAAGCTCATTTTGCGTTTTGCGGATTCGGCGTTATGCTATCGTCCGGCAAGAAAAATAATGTTTCGGTTTTACTGTTAAGGGAGTTTTGGTCATGGCAGACGATGGCATCCAGCCGATTACGGAAGAAGCGGAAGATCACGTTTCGGATCGGGCCCGCAAAATTCAGACATTTCACTACGAGAAACCGGACGTCACGACGGAGAAAGGCACGAGTAAATTGTGCCAAACCGATATCCTCAAGGCGGCCGTGCAAATCGTGCGTCCCGGCGGCGGCAATAACCTGCATTCCCATGCGGTGACCGATACCTGCTGGCTGGTGCTTAAGGGCCGCGCCCGGTTTTACGGCGAAGGCGATTCGATCTTGGGCGAGTTCGGGCCGATGGAAGGCATCATGACGCCGCGCGGCACGCAATATTGGTTTGAAAGCGCGATCGAGGGCGAAGATCTCGAGATGCTGCAGGCCGCGGCGAAGTTGCGTGGTGAGAAGGATATCCGGACCAATCACGCCGTGCGCCCTTCCAGGCAGAAAAAAGGCATTCAGCGCTTCAGTGCCCGCACGGACCGCTAAAATTCTTTCCGACAGCCGCGCCGCCGTTCGATGAACCGGCGCGGCTCCCCGAATTTCGACGCCCGCCCCGAAGGCATTCCCGTCGATATGCTGGTGCTGCATTACACCGGCATGCGCACGGCGGCGGATGCGTTCGATCGGCTGTGCGATCCGGCGGCCAAGGTCAGCGCCCATTACCTGATCGATGTCGACGGCGACGTGAGCGCGCTGGTCGATGAAACGACACGCGCCTGGCATGCCGGCGTGTCGTTCTGGCGCGGCCATCGCGACGTCAACGCCCGTTCGATCGGCATCGAGCTGGTCAATCCCGGTCACGAATACGGGTACGTGGATTTCGCGGATGCGCAGATGGCGGCGCTGATCGATCTCGCGAAGGAGATTCTCGCGCGCCATCCGATCGAGGCGCGCAACGTGGTCGGGCATGCCGA
>JAVJPD010000522.1:0-6432 GCA_040216475.1 Rhodospirillales bacterium | reverse complement strand
GGTGATCGATCACCACCATGATGCGCTCGGGCTTCCAAAGCTCGCGCAAACCCTTCTCCCACAACTCGCGCAAAAAGATATGCGCGTGCAGGTCGTGCATAATGATGTAATCGGGCTCCGGGTAGACGACATCGCCGGGTTTAACGGTTTTTTTGCCCGCGGCCCGGGCAAGAATCTTTTCGGTTACTGTCGCTCCCATTGCAATATCCCCAGTTGATTGCAACGATTTCCGCGATAGGCGGGTGACACCCCTCGCGAAACATCGTATTTTTATATCGTTCATATCGGAGGGGTACGATAATACCTAATCCGGCAACAGGCGAGTCCCAAGGGGATTTTAATGGCGAAAAAACAGAAGATCGTACAGCTTCACGAGGCCATCGAGGACCCGAGCGTCCAGGTCCGCAAGCCTTTGGTCGAAACCGCGTTCGAGCGCCTGAGCGAGGCGATCCGGAACAACACCTTCAAGCCCGGCCAACGGATGCTGGAATCCGAGATCGCCGTTTGGCTGAACATGAGCCGCACCCCGGTCCGCGAAGCCCTGCGCCGCCTCGTCGACCACGAGCTGTTGTCCTACGACCGTTACGGCAATCTTGTCGTCACCGAGTTCACCCGCCAGATGGTCATCGAGATTTACGCGATGCGGGTCATCCTGGAGAGCGCGGCGGCGCGCCTCGCGGCGCAATACGCCTACGACGAGGAAATCGAGACCCTGCGCAACGTCGCGGATAGCTTCAAAAACCTCGGCATCACCCAGAAGGAACGCGTTCGCCTGAACCAGCTGTTCCGCTCGGCGATCGTCTACGCATCCCATAATCACTACCTGATCCGGGCCTACGAATCGCTGCCGAAGCCCGTCCGCCCGCCGGGTGCGATCGGCTACGATTTTCCCGAACGCCTCCACAAAATCATCGACGAATACGAACGCCTGACGAGCGCCATCGAAGACCGCAATCCGATCGAGGCCGAAGCCGCCTCCCGCGCTCACATCGAAGCCTCGCGGCGCTTCTGGCTCGAGCGGCTCAACGAGCAAGACGTCACCTGCTGACGTTTGATTTGGGCTTCAAGCGCGTGAGGGCTTGCCGAACACCAGCGTCACGTTGATGCGCCGGTTCTCGTAACCGTCTCGGAAATGCAGATCGTCGGTTCGGTGCGCGAGCCGGGAATCGAACAACGCCGCACGGTTGCAGCGATAGGGAACCCGGATCGGCTCGGAGTCCGGGGCGTCCGCGAGTTCGTGCAATAACAGGTTTTTATCGATCCGCGATTTACGAAAATAATCCATCGGCGCGCGCTTGTTCCAGAACACAAGCCCGCCGTTGGCCTCGTCGAGATTGGCCTCGTCGGGCGTGATCCAGAAGTTGATGCTGACCGCGCCCTCGTCGGCGTGCATGTCGACGCCGGAATAACGCCCGTAATACTTGTAGGCCCAACAGGACGCGAATTGATGCGCGCCGAGCACGTTCGGAAACAGCGTTCTGGCTTCCCGCGCGATCCGGAACAAAAGCGGGCAGGCGAAACCGTTGGTCATGGTCGCGCCGACGTCGCCGGCGTCGGCGACGTTGAACCAGACGGTCGATTCGAGACAATACCGGCGCAACCCATCGAGCGCCTCGTCGGACAGAAAGCCGTCCATGGTCACGAGCCGGGGGGCGCGCTTATAAAACGCTTCCTCGACGGCCGCACCGTCGAGCGCCGGATTGAGGGCCGGGCCGGACAGGACGGGAGCGGGCGTCACGTAAAGAAGCCGGTTGTAGGTCCGCGCGAACAGATCGGAAACCGGCGGCGCGATCCGGTCCATGCGCGCGTAAGCCCGCTCGCCCAAGGCCTCGATGACGCGCTCGTATTCGGGAATGACCGCCGCAAAGCTCGGGTGATCCATACCGGCTGCACGCAGGTAACTGAATTGCTCGATATCGTGGCGGAGTTTGGTTTCGTTGACCGTCGACAGCGTATCGTCGTCGCGCACCGCCGGCCGTTCCGGGCTGCGCGCCTGCTCGACCGCGTAGAGGATCACTTCTTCCGCTTCCTCGAACCGGCCCATGCCGGCGAAGGCAACGCCGAGCTCGGGATAGGCCTGATCGCTGTCCGGATCGAGCCGAATGGATTGTAGGATCTCCTCTTCCGCCTCCTCGAAACGCCCGAAATCGATCAACAGCCCGCCGAGCAGGCAGTGGGCCTCGGCGTGATCGGGCACCAGCTCGATCACTTTTCGATAGCACTCGATGGCTTCCTCCCGTTCGCCCCACTCCTGCAGCACCTTACCGAGATTGTTATGAGCCTCGAAAAAAGACGGGGCGATGGCGATCGCCGCGCGATAACACTCGGCGGACGCCTCGAAATCGCCGCTTTGCTGCAAGGCGACGCCGAGATTGTTATGAATTTCCGGATGGCCGCCCTCGGCCGCGGCCGCGCGGCGGTAACACGAGATCGCCTCCAGAAGATCATCCGCCCGGTCGCGCTCGACGTTACGGGTGTCTTCGAGGCTGGCGACGTAATTGGGATTGATGCGCAGGGCCTTGTCCAGGGTCGCGGCCCGTTCGGCCTGCTCGAAACGCTCCTGCAGCGCGACACCGAGATTGCAAAGCGCATTCACCATCGACGGTTCCGTTGCCAGCGCGCGCCGGTAGCTCTCGATGGCGGCATCGAGATCGCCTTGTTCCTGTAAAGCCATGCCGAGATTATTGTGCACGGCGGCGTTATCGGGTTCGGCTTCCAGGATTTGGCGATACACCCGCGCCGCCTCGTCCCATCGGCCCGAGCGGTGAAGCTGAAGTGCCGTTTCGATATCTGACATGAAGCCGCGCGTTATGTGCCGAAAAAATGCCCCGACGGGCGATTATACAGCAATGGCATGTGAAGTCGCGAACAATGCGGCCGCAAACGAGGATGAGTTTCGATGTTTCACGTCCTCTCAATCGTCATCGCCCGGCGACAGCCCGGGCGATCCAGATGTTACACTGGATGCCCCGCGTGAAAGCGGGGCATGACGGCGGGTGAGGAGCCGCCTTTGTTTTTTTAGCGCCTCATCCTTCGAGACACGCCATCCGGTCGCTCCCCAGGATGAGAAAATGACAGAAACCCTCATGCTGAGGAGGCATCGAAGAGGCCGTCTCGAAGCATGGAGCGAACCGGGAAGCACCAAAGCAAGCGGCGGCGATCAGGTCATGAACATGCCGCCGTTGATCTGGATGGTCTGACCGGTGGTGTACTTCCCGGCCGGCAGGCAGAGCGCGTGAACGATGACGGCGACGTGCTCCGGCTCGCCCATGTAGCCGACCGGCGGGATGGCGTCCGGCGTGGTCGCGACCTCGCCCGAGGTCGCGCTCCGCTCGCCGCCGATCTTGCCCGGCGAAATGCAGTTCACGGCGATGCCTTGCTTGGCGAACTCGTAGGCAAGCGCCCGGGAAAAACCCGAAATGCCGGATTTCGAGGTAATCACATGCGCGCGGCCCGAGGCGCTGGTGTGCGCGGTCAGACCGCCCATGTTGATGATCCGCCCGCCGCCTTGCTTAATCATGTGCGGGATCACGGCTTGCGAGCAGTGAAAAGCGCCGTCGAGAACGATGTCACAGACATGGCGCCAATCCTCGTAGCTCATGTCGAGAAACGGTATCTTGTTCCGGTCGGCGGCGTTGTTGAGCAAAATATCGACGCGGCCGAATTCCTCGATGATCCGATCCACCATCGCATCGACCTGCTTGCGGTCGGTTACGTCGGCAAGATGCACCATCGCCTTCACGCCGAGGGCCTCGATCTCCTTCGCCAGGGCTTCGGCCTCGTCCTTGGAGCGGCGCGCGTTGATGACGATCGACGCGCCGTCTTTCGCCAATGCCAAGGCAATCGCCCGGCCGTTTCGCCGCACCGCGCCCGTCAGCAGCGCGACCTGTCCCTCGAGTTGCTTGCCCATCGATTCCCCCCCCTGTTTACCGCGTGATTAATTCTTGAAATATTCCGGAAAAACCTTTTTGAGGTTATCGCGAACCCGCTCGCGCACCGAACGGTCCAGCGCCGGGCGTTCGAACGCCAAGCCGGTCACGGTTTCGTAGAGCGCGATGTATTTGTCGCTGAATTCGACCAGAGTCGCCGGCGGAATGTCCGGGATCGGGTCCTTGTACGGATCGCACCGCGCGCTGATCCAAAGGCGCAGGAACTCCTTGTCCAGGCTCTCGGGTTCCTCGCCGTTGGCGATGCGGCCCTGGTAGCTCGCGGCCTTCCAATAGCGGCTCGAATCCGGCGTATGCACCTCGTCGGCCAGGGTGATCGCGCCGTTTTCGTCGACGCCGAATTCGTATTTGGTATCGACCAGGATCAGGCCGTTCTTGGCGGCGACCTCGCGGCCCCGGGCGAAAATGGCGAGGCTCTTGTCCGCCAGCTCGTCCCACTGGGCCTGGCTCAACAGTCCCTTGGCGACGATCTCCTGCGGCGTGATCGGAGCGTCATGCTCGCCCTGTTCGGCCTTGGTCGTCGGCGTGAGAATGGTCTCGGGCAGCTTCTGATTCTTCGCCAAGCCGTCGGGAAAGGTCACGCCGTACATCTCGCGCGTGCCTTTCTGGTACATCGGCCAGATACTGGTGCTGGTGGAACCGGTCATGTAATCGCGCACCACCATCTCGACCGGCAGCATCTTGAGGTTCTTGCTGACGATGACGTTGGGATCGGGATAATCGATCACGTGATTGGGGCAGATGTCGGCAGTCTGCTCGAACCAGAACCGCGCCGTCTGATTGAGCACCTGGCCCTTATACGGCACCGCGGCCAACACTTTATCGAACGCGGACTGACGGTCGGTCGCGATCATGACTCGCTTGCCGGCCGGCAAGTCGTAGGCGTCGCGGACCTTGCCCCGGTAAAAATTGGGCAACTCGGGGAAATGCGCGTCCGTCAGGCAGTTTTCCACCAGTTTCTTCATGTCAGCGTCATTCATAACAATATCCATTACCTCACACCCTTTCTGCGGCTGCCCCCAATCAGCCTCGGTCTCAAAAAGTTATTTGGTTACCGCGGCGCCTGCCGACATACCCGCGGTCCGCCCGAACACGGCGCCGGAAATCAAGCCGGTGCCGCCGGGATAGTTGAAGTAGAAAATGCCGCCGACCAGTTCGCCCGCGGCGTAAAGCCCCGGAATCGGCGCCATGTCGACATCGAGAACCTGCGCGTCCGTATTCACGCGCAAACCGCCGAACGTGAACGTGACGCCGCACGTCGTCGCCCAGGCTTCGAACGGCGGCTCGTCCAGCGTATTCGCCCAGTTGGTCTTGTTGAGCGCAAGGCCCTCGGTGCAGCGGCCGTCGAGGACGTTCGGATTGAACGGAATATCCGTGTTCACGGCGGCATTGTATTCCTTGAGCGTTTTCAGGCACTGCACCGGATCGACGCCGTCCAATTTTTGAACCAACTCTTCGAGCGTGTTCGCCGTTGCTTTCGTCACCTGACGGATATCGTATTCGTCGCGGATCTGCGGGCGGACCTTCTGATCGAAAATCTGCCAGCACAACTGCTGCGGCTGGCCGAGGATGGCACGGCCGTACTTGGCGTAGGTATAGTTGCGAAAGTCCGCGCCCTCGTCGACGAAGCGCTCGCCGTTGGCGTTCACCATCACGCCGAACGGGTAGCTGTGTTTCTGGAATTGATCGCCGACCGCCAAGTCGCCGTATTCGGGTGCGTTCAATTCCCAGCCCACGGCATGACAGCCCGACCAGTTGCCGTACGGCATCGCGCCGATATCGAGCGCCATGCGGATGCCGTCGCCGGTATTGAAGCGGGTGCCGCGCACCTTGGCGAGCTCCCAGCCCGGGCCGAGATACCGGGTGCGCATTTCCGAGTTGGCCTCGAACCCGCCGGCGGCGATGACGACCGCCTTGGCCTTGATCTCCTCGATCTTGCGGTTGCGTTTGAGGCGCACGCCGGTGACGACGTCGCCGTCGTAGATCAACTGGAATACGCGGGCGCCGTAAATGATCTCGATGCCGTTCTTGAGCGCGATATCGCGGTGCTGGCTGACGAGGCCCTCGCCGCCGCCCCAGGATTCGAGCGCCAGGCCGCCCCAGAACTTGAAGATGCCGTTGACCTCGAACGCCTGGCGGCCGTAGATCGGCACCAAGCGCACGCCCTTGTCGTGCATCCAGAACATCGTTTCCTTGGAATTACGCACCAGCATTTCGCACATCTCGGGATCGGTGCGGAAGCTGGTCACCCGGAACATGTCGTCGAAGAACTGATCCTCGGTGTAGGTGCCGAAGTCCGTCTTCGCCAATTGTTCATTCGTAAGGTCGGGTACCAGTTTCTTGATGTCCTCGGCACCGTCGAAGGCGAAACGGATGATGCCTGCGGTGAAGCGGCTGTTGCCGCCGTATTCTTCCTCGGGCGCACGCTCGAGCATCAGAACCTTCGCGCCCTTCTCGGTGGCGGCATGGGCCGCGCAAAACGCCG
>JAVJPD010000521.1:0-2206 GCA_040216475.1 Rhodospirillales bacterium | reverse complement strand
TTGCGCTTTTTCTCGCCGCCCGAGAAGCCGACGTTCAGAGAGCGTTTCAACATGTCTTCGGCGATGCCGAGTTCCTTGGTCTTGGCACGCAGGAATTTCATGAACTCCATCGCGTCCATGGTGTTCTCGCCGCGATGCTTGCGCATGGCATTGAGCGCCTCTTTTAAAAACGTCGTGTTGGTGACGCCGGGAATCTCGACCGGATACTGAAACGCGAGGAAGATGCCCTCGGCGGCCCGCTCCTCGGGCTCGAGTTCGAGCAGGTTGCGGCCTTCGTACAGCACCTCGCCGGCGGTCACCTCGTAACCTTCCCGGCCCGTCAGCACATACGAAAGCGTGCTTTTGCCCGAGCCGTTCGGCCCCATGATGGCATGCACCTCGCCCGGATTGATGCTCAAGGTCAGCCCCTTGAGAATCGCCTTGCCGTCCACGGTGGCGTGGAGATCGTTGATTTCGAGCATGGGTTTGGCGCTCATCGTTGTCTTCATCCTTTTCTTGCTTGCTTAAGATTATCCGACGCTGCCTTCGAGGCTGATCCCGACCAGCTTCTGGGCCTCGACGGCGAATTCCATCGGCAATTGCTGCAACACCTCGCGGCAAAAACCGTTGACCACGAGCGCAATCGCATCCTCCGCCGACAGTCCGCGCTGGCGCAGATAGAACAACTGATCCTCGCTGATCTTGGACGTGGTCGCTTCGTGCTCAACCACCGCCGAGGCGTTCTTGCTTTCGATATAGGGCACCGTGTGGGCGCCGCACCGGTCGCCGATCAGCAGCGAGTCGCACTGGGTGAAATTGCGCGCGCCCTTCGCTTTCGGCGTCATTTTCACGAGCCCCCGGTAGGTCTGATCGCTGCGCCCGGCGGCGATGCCCTTGGAGATGATCTTCGAGCGGGTGTTCTTGCCGAGATGAATCATCTTGGTGCCGGTATCGGCCTGCTGACGGTTGTTGGTGATGGCGATGGAATAGAACTCGCCGACCGAGTTATCGCCCTGCAGGATGCAGCTCGGGTATTTCCAGGTGATCGCCGAGCCGGTCTCGACCTGGGTCCAGGAAATCTTCGAGTTGCGGCCCCGGCAGGCGCCGCGCTTGGTGACGAAATTGTAGATGCCGCCGACGCCGTTCTCGTCGCCCGGATACCAGTTTTGCACGGTCGAATATTTGATCTCGGCGTCGTCGAGCGCGATCAGTTCGACCACGGCGGCGTGCAGTTGGTTCTCGTCGCGCATCGGCGCCGTGCAGCCTTCGAGGTAACTCACGTAGGAACCCTCGTCGGCGATGATGAGCGTGCGCTCGAACTGACCGGTGTTTTCGGCGTTGATGCGAAAATAGGTGGAAAGCTCCATCGGACAGCGCACGCCTTTCGGGATATAGACGAACGAGCCATCGGTGAAGACCGCCGAATTGAGCGTCGCGTGCTTGTTGTCGGTATAGGGCACCACGCTGCCGAGATACTTCTTCACCAGGTCGGGATACTCGCGGACGGCTTCGGAAATCGAACAGAAGATCACGCCGACTTCATGAAGCTTTTTCTTGAACGTGGTCGCGACGGAAACGCTGTCGAACACCGCGTCGACCGCGACGCCGGCGAGCATTTCCTGCTCCTTCAGCGGAATACCCAATTTCTCGTAGGTCGCCAGCAGATCCGGATCGACCTCGTCGAGGCTTTTTGGCCCTTCCTTGGTCTTGGGCGAAGCGTAGTAATACGCGTCCTGGTAATCGATCGGCGGGAAGTCCACCTTGGCCCATTGCGGCTCGGGCATGGTCAGCCAATGCCTGTAAGCCTTGAGCCGCCATTCGAGCAGCCATTCGGGCTCTTCCTTCTTCGCGGAAATGAAACGGACGATGTCCTCGCTCAAGCCCTTGGGCGCCATGTCCATTTCGATGTCCGTCACGAAGCCGTACTTGTACTTCTGCTCCGTGACCTCGCGGACTTGCTGGGCTGTTTGTGCCGTAGCCGCCATATCGTTTTAGTTCCTTCCCCTTGGACTCAAAATCGTTCGTGAAATCATTTTAATGAATAACTTAACCGACCGACGTCGCTGCTTGCTGAACCGCACGAAGCGGAACGGATGACGTCACACACGACGACGTTCCCAAATCCGCCAGGCTCACTTCCGTCAGGGCCTTGTGGATCGCGGTGTTGACCTTGTTCCAATTGCCGCACATCGGACAGTTCAGTTGGATGTCGCATATGTCGTCGGAA
>JAVJPD010000520.1:0-1850 GCA_040216475.1 Rhodospirillales bacterium | reverse complement strand
ACCAGCTCCTCGAGCAGCAGATAGGTGCTCAGGAATCGTTCCGGTCCGCTGCGCTCGTAGGCCAGTTCGGCGGACGCCTGCTTCCAGGCCTGATCCACTTCGCCCATCGCGGCTTCGGGCGGCAACAAAACGTCGTCGAAGAAGACGTCGTTGAAATCGTGCTGGCCGGTGATGTTGATGATCGGGCGCACCGTGATGCCGGGCGTTTTCATGTCGACCAGGAATTGCGTCAGCCCGAAGCGCCGGTTGTCCTCGCTCGGCGGCGCGGTGCGCAGCAGCGCCACCATGTACTGCGCGCGATGGGCGTTGCTGGTCCAGATCTTCTGGCCGTTGATGCGCCAGCCCTCATCCGTTTTCACCGCTTTCGTCTGCACCGAGAACAGATCGGAGCCGGAGTTGGGCTCGCTGAGGCCGATGCAGAAACAGACCTCGCCCCGGCAGATGCGCGGCAGGATATCCTTTTTCTGCGCCTCCGTGCCGTAGCGCAGCAGCAGCGGGCCGCTTTGCCGGTCGGCGGTCCAGTGTGCGCGTACCGGCGCGCCGGCGGCGAGCATTTCCTCGCTGACCACGTAGCGCTCGGCGAAGCTGCGTTCCCGGCCGCCGTATGCCTTCGGCCAGGACATGCCGATCCAGCCCCGTTCGCCGAGTTTTTTGCTGAACTCGAAGGAGAAGCCGCCGCCGAATTCGCCGGTCGCCTGAAACGTGCCGGCATCGCGCTCGGCCTTCAAAAAGGCGCGAACCTCCTCGCGTAAGGGTTCGTATTGCCGGGAATTTTCCGGCCGGATGAAGCGCAGTCCCTGGAACATCGTCGGCGGTCTAACGGGTTGGTTTATTTTGCGCTCTTTCATACCGGTCAAAACCGGCCCTGAACAGGGTTTTTCCGGGAAAACGAACCGGCAAGAGCCGTTCCGGCTCCGCGGGCGCCTATAATATACATATAAAAAATGTATTTATTATATAAATTACATTTTAATTTGACATTTTATGAGGAAAACACAAATATAAGGTGCACAATAGGATCGGCGGCGGGAAACCGCCCCCGGCCGCGCAAACGACACAAACAACACCGGCACTATCCATGTATCGCTACGACACGTACGACCACACCCTGGTCCAGGAACGGGCCGCGCAATTCCGCGAGCAGGTCAAGCGCCGCTTGGCCGGCGAGTTGACGGAAGAGGAGTTCCGCCCGCTGCGCCTGATGAACGGGCTCTATCTGCAGCTGCACGCCTACATGCTCCGCGTCGCGGTGCCGTACGGGTTGTTGTCGTCCGCGCAGATGCGCAAGCTCGCCCATATCGCGCGGCGCTACGATCGCGGCTACGGCCATTTCACGACGCGCCAAAATATTCAATACAACTGGCCGAAGCTCGAGGAAGTGCCCGACATCCTCGACGAGCTGGCCGAGGTCGAGATGCACGCAATTCAGACCAGCGGCAATTGTATCCGTAACGTGACGGCCGATCAGTTCGCCGGCGTGGCGCCCGACGAGATCGAGGACCCGCGCCCCTACGCCGAGATCGTGCGGCAGTGGTCGACGCTGCATCCCGAGTTTTCGTTCCTGCCGCGCAAATTCAAATTCGCCCTGACCGGCTCGCCCATCGACCGGGCCGCCGTGCGGTTTCACGACATCGGCCTCCTCATGAAGCGCGGCACCAACGGCTCCACGGGCCAGGTCGGCTTCACGGTCCTGGTCGGCGGCGGCCTCGGACGCACGCCGTTCGTCGGCAAGGAGATCCGCGAGTTCCTGCCGAAGAAGGATTTGCTCTCCTACATGACCGCGATCATGCGCGTCTACAACATGCTCGGCCGGCGCGACAACATGTTCAAGGCGCGCATCAAGATTCAGG
>JAVJPD010000519.1:0-3907 GCA_040216475.1 Rhodospirillales bacterium | reverse complement strand
GGCGAGACCGCCGAGATGCCCGGCATGTACGGCGAGGGCGATTACGATCTCGCCGGGTTCGCCGTCGGCGCCGTCGAACGCGGCCGGGCGCTCACCGGCGAAACGGTTCAAGCGGGCGACGCGATCCTCGGAATCGCCTCGAGCGGGCTGCATTCGAACGGCTATTCCCTGGTGCGCCGGATCGTCGCCGAAACCGGGCTCGGCTACGACGACCCCGCGCCGTTCTACCCGAAGAAACCCCTCGGCGAAGCCCTGCTCGCACCGACGCGCATCTACGTGAAAAGCTGCCTCGCCGCGATCGAGGCCGGCGGCGTCAAGGCCCTCGCCCACATCACCGGCGGCGGCTTTACCGAAAACCTGCCGCGCGTCATACCCGCCTCCGTGGCCGCCCGGATCGACGCCGGTTCCTGGACACCGCCCGCCGTATTCCCCTGGCTGCGCGCCGCCGGCAACGTCGAACCTTCGGAAATGGCGCGCACGTTCAATTGCGGCATCGGCATGATCGCCATCGTCGACGCCGGCCGGGCCGGCGATATCGCGTCCATCCTCGAGCGGCACGGCGAAACCGTGTTCGCGCTCGGCGCCGTCGTTGCCCGGGATCAAGCCGAAACCCAGGTCGAGATCGACAACATGGAGAGCTTATGGCGCGCTTGAAGCTCGGCGTCCTGATCTCGGGGCGCGGCTCCAACCTGCAATCCCTGATCGATGCCTGCGCCGATCCCGCCTACCCGGCCGAGATCGCGCTGGTGATCTCGAACGTGCCCGGGGCGCACGGACTCGAGCGCGCCGAAGCCGCCGGCATTCAGACGCAAACCATCGATCACAAGGCCTACGAGTCCCGCGAAGCGTTCGAACGCGACGTCGACGGCGCCTTGCGCGCCGCCAACGTCGATCTCGTGTGCCTGGCGGGCTTCATGCGCATTCTGACCGGCGGCTTCATCGGCGGCTGGCGCGAGCGCATCGTCAACATCCACCCGTCGCTGCTGCCCGCGTTCAAGGGCGTGCACGTGCACGAACAGGCCTTGGCCGCCGGGGTGCGTTTCTCCGGCTGCACGGTGCATTTCGTGGTGCCGGAAATGGACGCGGGCCCGATCATCGCGCAAGCCTGCGTGCCGATCCGCGCCGACGACACCCCCGACACGCTCGCCGCGCGGGTGCTGGCCGAGGAGCACAAGATTTATCCGTTGGCCGTCAAACTGATCGTCGAGGGCCGCACCGTCATTGAGCAGGGGCGCGTGATCATTAAAAAAGCCGCCCCGGCGGACGGCTCTTTAATCAATCCAAGGCCGGAATGAACCGGCGCGAAAGCGTCGTCCGGTTCAGCCGACGATTTCCACTTTGCCGAAGAAATAGCAGATTTCGATCGCCGCGTTTTCCGGCGAATCCGACCCGTGCACCGAGTTGGCCTGCACGTCTTCGCCGAAAGCCTTGCGGATGGTGCCCTCGTCGGCGTTCGTCGGATTGGTCGCGCCCATGATCTCGCGGTTGCGAGCCACGGCGTTTTCGCCCTCGAGCACCTGCACGACGACCGGGCCGGAGCACATGTACTCGCACAGTTCGCCGAAAAAGGACCGTTCCTTGTGAACCGCGTAGAAACCTTCGGCCTGTTCGCGCGTCAGGCGGACACGCTTCTGCGCCACGATGCGCAGGCCGGCGTCTTCGAAAAAGGTATTGATCTTGCCGGTCAAGTTGCGCTTGGTCGCGTCCGGTTTGATAATCGACAAAGTTCGTTCAATCGCCATAACGTTTTCTCTAACCTCTATTTGCACAGTCCCTGAATGACACGTCGTCATTACACGTTGCCTTCGCCGCTTCCCGCTGCAAGGGCGGTCCGTCTTGCGTAAGGTCGGCGCCTTATAGACGTATCATTCCCGCCTGGCAAGCGAGGGAACCGGGGAACGCCGGAAAAAACTGATTTTATTCATATTTTTCAATATATTATGCACACATTTTCGGCGCGTCCGGCTGCGTTGCGGAGCCTGCATTTTTCATTTCGGCAACGCCGTGATATCAAGGCCTCCCGCCGGGTGTGGCCAAGCACAATCGGGCGGGCGCAACACGCACGAAAGCATGAGCATGGCGGAAACGGAAACCGTAGAGGCGCAAATCTTCGCCAAGATCGTCCGGCATATTGCCGAACGGATAGACGAGTTGAATCCGGAACACATGCCGGGCGACGGTGAACAAGCGACGATGCTGCTCAACGAGATCGCCGACGCCGTCGAACAGAACGGCGGCTTCGAGTTCACCGCCGAGCAGGCCCTGCCGCTGGCGCAGACGTTCGCCTCGCTGACGTCGAGCATGCGCGCGCTCTCCTATCAGGCGACCGACCTGGGCAGCGAGGACGCCGCCAACAAGATCAAATGGGCGGCCGCCACGGCGCACCGCATCACCGCCGATCTCGAGGAACGCCATCTCGGCGGCGCCGGCGGCATCGTAACCATCGAGATCGACGACGACCCGCTCTGGGACGACGAGCGCGCCGGGCACTCGTAGAGCACCGTTTATTTTTTCGCTGTATCTTTTCCGTGATCGTCGCGGCGCAGGCGGCGCTGCAAGCCGTTCGACAGCGCGCGCATCTCCTCCAGCTCGAAAATCAGGCCGGCGGCCACGTTCTCGTCGCGCTGCTTAGCCTTCGATTCCTTTTGCAGCACCGAAACGACACCGTCGGCGGCCCGCGCGATCTCGCGCACTTCCTCGATCGCGACGTCCTCCAGCACGACGTCCTGGTCCATCATCAGTTCGGAGAATGCATCGGCATCCGTCTTGCCGAGCGCCGCCAGCTTTTGATCGAGCGCCCGCCAGATCTCGTTGCGCTTGCGCAAGACGAGACTGCTCCCCGCACCGCGCTTCTGGTTGCGTTGTCGTTTTTGTCCGCCCTCCAAAAACACCATGATGCGGACGAACTGCCAAACCGTGAATCGAAGCTTAATCTTTCTTCTCCCATCCGCCGCGTTCGTTCTGCGACCAATAGGTCACGGCATAACCGGCATCCTGATACGTCTTCCAGCGCGCGCGGGCCGAGGCTGCCGCCGCATCGTCGTTGCCGTCGAACAGTTCGAAACACCGTTCGAACGAACCGACCCGGCTGCTTTGCGCACCGTCGGTCAGAAACAGAAACGCCGCCTCGTTCGGATTTTCGTCATCCACCGTGAGCCAGACCGGCTGGCGGTCCGCGTTGCCGTCCTTGGCGCTGCCGTGGGGCAGCCACGAGTCCTTTTGATAAGTCCACAGGATGCCGTTCAGGATCTCGACCCGTTCGGATGAGCCCATCATTACGACCGCGCGCTTGCCGCCCTCGAGGGTCTTCTCCAGGAGACGCGGCAAGGCCTGCTCGAGCGAAGAACGCTGTAAGTGATAAAATGAGATGTCCGTCATCGGTCGTTAGATTCTATAAAAACGCCGTCAGTCCCTATGCTCGTAATAGTCGGACACCAGCCGGTCCAGCAGCCGCACGCCGAAGCCGGTGCCGCCCTTGGGCACGATCGGCGCGTCCTTGCTCGACCACGTCACGCCCGCGATATCGAGATGCACCCAGGGCGTCTTGCCGACGAAGCGCTGCAGAAACTGGGCGGCGGTGATGCTGCCGGCGCCGCGCCCGCCGGAGATATTCTTCATGTCGGCGGCATCGGATTTCAGCAGCTTGTCGTATTCGTCGCCGAGCGGAAAACGCCAGCAGCGTTCGTGAACCTTGCGGCCCGACTCGAGGATGTAATTCGACAGCTTGTCGTCGTTGGAGAACAAACCGGCGTATTCGCTGCCGAGCGCGACGATGATCGCGCCGGTCAGGGTCGCGAGATCGACGACGAATTTCGGCTTGAACCGCTCGATGGTGTAATGCATCGCGTCGCACAGAACCAACCGGCCTTCCGCGTCGGTATTGAGCACCTCGACCGTTTGCCCGGAC
>JAVJPD010000518.1:0-6910 GCA_040216475.1 Rhodospirillales bacterium | reverse complement strand
ATCAAGATGAAAAGGCTATGGAAAAATCGTCCGGTACCGTCTTTGATAGGCACGAAAAACTTCCGATAGGGGAAGGAGCAACGTGAGAAAAAGGAAGTATCCCATGCTCGGACAGCGGCGCCGGATTGCCGTCGGATTGCTGGCCTTGCTCGTCGTCGCGGCGGCGCCCTCGGCAATGGCCGATCCGAACAATGAAATCACCTACCGGCGGGCGACCATGAAGGCGCTCGGCGGACACATGAGCGCGCTCGGCACCATTCTCAGCGGCCGCGTGCAGAAAGGGAACGCCAGCGTCATGGTGCATGCCCAGGCCATCGGCAACATCGGCAAGCTTTCCCACACGCTGTTTCCGAAGGGCACGGATCGGGGCAAGACCCGGGCGAAGCCGGATATCTGGACCAAGACCGCCGATTTCCAAAAAGCCCTGATCGCCTTCAAGCAGGCCAGCGCCAAACTCGCGGCCGTCGCCGGCAAGGGCAACCCGAACACCACCAAGGCCGCCTATAAGGTCGTCGGCAAAGCCTGCGGCAGTTGCCATAAACCGTTCCGTCATCCCCGCCGCCTGGACCCATAGCCGGAAAAAATTTCGGCGTTGACCAATAAACGAATTGGTCTCGACCCCCCGCACACAAAACCGTGAGTACCCCGCCTTTGTTACGGCGGCACGGAACCGGCTATGCCATAATCCCGCCACAGACGATCATTATTTTGACTCGATTTTGACTTCACTAGGGGGACTTCCATGATCAAACATCTCAGCATTTTTGCAGCCGCGATGATCGCCGCCGCGACCTTCGGCACTGCGGTGCCCGCTGCCGCCGACACGACACAGGCCGTGCAATTGGCCGCCAAGATGAAATTCCCGCCGCCGGTTGCCGAGCGCAAAAAAAACATGAAGGCGCTTTCGAGCAACATGAAGGGCATGAAAAAGGCGCTCGGATCGAAAGACATGAAAGCCGCGGCGAAACATGCCGCCGGCCTCGTCAAGGCTTCCGGCGTTCTGAGCAAGAAGGCCGATACCCTGTTCGGCAAGGAAACCGCCGCCGTGAAAGGCACCCGCGCCAAGCAGGCGATCTGGAAGGATTGGGCCAAATTCAAGGCCGGGCTGGACGCGCTCCATAAAAGTTCCGTGAGCCTCGCCAGCGCCGTCAAAAGCGGCGGTGACGCCGCCGGCGCCTTCAAGGCCGTCGGCAAGACCTGCAGCAGCTGCCACAAGGCGTTCCGCGGCCCCAAGCCGAAGAAGATGTAACGTATATCGAACGTTCGTCACGATGAATGCCGCCGGCCCCGTGAACGAATTACGGGGCCGGTTCATTTTTTATCCCGAGCCAGGTATGATTCCGGCATGAAATTTCTCGCGGCCGCCATCATTTCCACAGGCATCGCCTTCTCCGCATCGGCGCATGCCGACGCGCCGAGTACGGCCGTAGAGGGCGCCGTCAAGCGGGGCGAATACATTTTTCACGCCGCCGGCTGCGGCGGCTGCCATACCCATCCCAAGGCCAAGGACAAGCCGCTTGCCGGCGGGCATCCCTTCAAAACGCCCTACGGCGTTTTCTACAGCCCCAACATCACGCCCGATCCGAAACACGGCATCGGCAAATGGAGCGAGCGGGATTTCGTCAAGGCGGTGCGCCACGGCGTCTCTCCGAACGGCAAACCCTACTTTCCGGTGTTTCCCTATACGTCTTATGCGCGCATGACGGAACGGGACGCGAAGGATCTGTTCGCCTACGTGAAAACCCGCAAAGCCATCGCCGAACCGGACAAGCCGCACGATCTGAAATGGCCGTTCGGGTACCGGTTCCCGTTATGGGGTTGGCAGTTGCTGTTTTTCGATCAAGGCGCGTTCAAACCGGACCCCAAAAAAAGCGCGGCCTGGAATCGCGGCGCGTATTTGACGGCCCTCGGCCATTGCGCCGAATGCCATTCGCCGCGCAACTTTCTCGGTGCGATCGATAAGGAGAAACGGTTCGCCGGCACCGCTCAAGCGCCCGACGGCGGCAGCGTGCCCAACATCACCCAAGACAAGGAAACCGGCATCGGCAAGTGGTCGGCCGGCGCGATCACGGACTTGTTGTCCTCGGGCATGATGGCCGACGGCGATTTCGTCGGCGGCGCCATGGCCGACGTCATCGACAACACCACCGGCAAGCTGACCAAGGACGATCTGCAGGCCATGGTCACCTATCTCAAATCCCTGCCGCCGATTCGCCACAAAGTGTCGAAAAAGAACTGACGGCACTCGACATCGGCGCCGAACGCCACGATATAACCCTTCGAGGACCGTGCCGCCGCCGCCACAGGTGGTGAATAATTCATTTAGTTTCAATACTTTATATCGGAACTGCCGAGCCTTGGCCCGGCCTTTCATCCCGGCGTTTACGTTGCACCCTTTCCGGGGCCGTACTAGTGTGGCGCCATCAGCAAGGCATTAACCGCCGCGAGATATTAACCGTGAACCGACCCCTGATCATCGCCATCGCCGGAGCGCTCGCCGTGGTTGCGGCCATTGCGCTCAACTATTCCTTTTTACAGGAAGAAGTGAACGACAAGGCCGCGCAGAAGCAGGCCGCGCCGAGCGCCAAGGAGCAGACGCAGGCCGCGAAACCGGAAGCCGCCGGGCCGTCCGCGCCGAGTTTCGACGTCGTGCGGGTCAATCCGAAGGGCGACACCGTGATGGCGGGCCGCGCAGAACCCGGCAGCACGGTCGTCATCCTCGACGGCGATAAAGTTATCGGCAAGGTCACGGCGGATTCGCGCGGCGAATGGGTGTTCGTGCCCGACAGACCGTTGCCGCCGGGCAGCCGGCAATTGCGCCTCGAAATGCACCGGCCCGGACAACCGCCGGTCAAATCGACGTCCGATGTCGTGTTGGTCGTGCCGGAACGGGAAAAGGAAGCACCGGCGCTCGCCTTGAAAGTGCCGAGCGGCAAATCGGGGCCTTCGACGGTTCTGCAAAAATCGACGCCGCACAAGGTCGGCGATCTCAGCGTCGACACGGTCGATTACGACGACAAGGGATTCCTGAGCATCGGCGGCCAGGCGCCGCCGAAGACGAAGCTGCGGGTCTATCTCTCCAATACCTTCATCGGCGACGTGACCGCCGACGACAAGGGTAAGTGGCGGCTCAACCTGACCAAGCCCATCACGCCGGGGCTTTACACGTTACGCGTCGATCAACTCGGCCCCGCCGGCAAGGTCATCGCGCGGGTCGCCTTTCCGTTCACCCGCTCAAAACCCATGGGTCCGTTACGGCCCGGCACCTTCGTCGTCGTGCAGCCCGGCAACAGCCTGTGGCGCATTTCACGGCGCACCTACGGCGACGGCGTCCAGTACTCGGTCATCTATGACGCGAACAAGGATCAGATCAAGGACCCCGATCTGATCTATCCCGGCCAGATATTTTCCTTGCCGCCTTCGCATTAAGCTGGTTCAAACACGTTCCCGGCCGCAAGCAACGGAGACCGCCTTGTCGCTTCCTTTCGCGTTGAAAACCGTGTGCGTTCCGATCAACCGGGCCGGCTGGCCGTTTCTCGGCCTGTTCGCCGCCGGCACCGTCGCGTTGTGGCTCCTCGCCGAACCCTTGGGCTGGCTCGGCGTGATCCTCACCGCCTGGTGCGCTTATTTTTTCCGCGATCCCGATCGGGTTACGCCGGTGCGCGACGGCCTGATCGTCAGTCCCGCCGACGGTACCGTTCACGTCATCGACGAAGCGGTGCCGCCGCCCGAACTCGGCATGGGCGACACGGCCCTGCCCCGCGTGGCGATCTTCATGAACGCACTCAATGTGCACGTGAACCGGATTCCGTGTGACGGAACGATTACGAAATTGTCATACCGGCCCGGAAAGTTTCTCAATGCTTCGCTCGACAAGGCAAGCGAAGACAACGAACGCCAAAGCATCCGCATGACCACGACCGACGGCGCGGACGTCGCTTTCGTGCAAATCGCCGGCCTGATCGCGCGGCGCATCCTGTGTCATCTGCGGGAAGGACAAACGGTGCAAACCGGCGAGAGATTTGGTATGATCCGTTTCGGCAGCCGGGTAGAGGTTTTCATGCCCACCGGAACGACGCCGCTGGTCGCCGTCGGACAAACGACGCTGGCCGGAGAAACGGTCCTGGCGGATCGGCGCGCCAACGAGTCTGCGCGCTCCGGAGAAATCCGGTAGGAAAATCCGCAAAGGCGATTTTCGCCGAAGGAGAAAAAATGCGCCCTGTTCGCCGCCCCAGGCTCAAGGGACTGCCGTTCAACCGGATGATCCCGAACATCCTGACATTGCTCGCACTCTGCTCCGGGCTGACCTCGATCCGCTTCGGATTGCAGGAGCAATGGCAACTGGCCATCGTTGCCCTGGTCGCCGCCGCGATCTTCGACGGCCTCGACGGCCGCGTCGCGCGGATTTTGAAAGGCACCAGCAAGTTCGGCGCGGAGTTGGATTCGCTCTCCGATTTCATCAGCTTCGGCGTCGCGCCGGCGATCCTGCTCTATCTTTGGACCATGAACGACTGGGGCCGCTTCGGCTGGCTGCTGGTTCTCATCTTCAGCGTGTGCTGCGCGCTCCGCCTCGCGCGTTTCAATACCAACCTCGACGAACCGGACAGCCCGCCCTTCGCGGTCAATTTCTTCACCGGTGTGCCCGCGCCGGCGGCGGCGGGACTCGTCGTCGTGCCGATGGTCTTGTCGTTTCAGTTCGGCGACGCCTTCGTGCGCGAGCCGGTTTTCGTCACGGTTTTCCTGATCGCCGTGTCGGCGCTGATGGTCAGCCGCCTGCCGACCCTGGCCATGAAGAAGTTCAAGGTCGAGCATCGTTGGGTTTTGCCGCTGATGCTGTTCATCGGCCTCTACGCCGCGTCTCTGTTGAGCGCGCCGTGGGCGACCCTGTCGGCGACCGCGATCCTATACATTGCCTCGATTCCCTACAGCGTGCGCCTGTATCGCAGGCTGGAACGAGAACGCGCCCAGGCCCTGGCGCAGGCGCAAGGCCCGAGCGTCGTCTCCGACAACGACCAAACCGCGGCCGAATAACCGATCCCGATTAAATGTGGCTTTGCGCCGCGCCGCCCCGCTTCGCGCGGCGCCTGTCGAGCCAGGCGCGCGCGTTGGCGCGCAGCATCAAGGCCGACGGCGTGACGACCAGGGTCAGGATCGTCGCAAAGCCGAGGCCGAACACGATGGCCACTGATATCTGCGACCACCACTGCATGGCCGGCGCCCCGACCGAAACCTCGCGGGTCATGAAGTCGATGTTCACGCCGAGCACCATCGGCATCAGGCCGAGGATTGTCGTGATGGTGGTGAGCATCACCGGGCGCAAACGCTGTGCACCGGTGCGCAGAATCGCCTCGCGCACGGTATCCGAGGTTTGCTTGAGCCGGTCGAAGGTATCGATGAGCACGATATTGTTGTTTACGACGATTCCGGCGAGCGCGATCACGCCGATGCCCCCCATCACGATCCCGAACGGCTGCCCCGTCACCAGAAGCCCGATGAAAACGCCGATGGTGGACATGATCACCGCCGACAAAATCAGGAACGCCGAATAGAAGCTGTTGAACTGGGTGACCAGAATGATCGCCATGATGAACAGCGCCACACCGAAGGCTTTCATCAGAAACGCCTTCGCCTTGTTCTGCTCTTCGTCCTCGCCCTTGAAGGTGACGCGGATGCGGGGATCGAGGTTCGCCGTCTTCAGCCAGGTCCGGATTTCCCTGACCTTGTCGTCGGCGAGCACGCCCTCGGCCACGTCGGCGCTCACGGAAAAGACCCGCTTGGCGTCGCTGCGCCGGACGATCCCGGTGCGCGGCTTGGCAACCCGTTCGACGAAGTTGCCGATCGGCACCCGGCCCGTATCGCTGCTGAGACGGATGTTGTCGAGCTGCGAAATCGTGCGGTATTCGCGCGGATAGCGGACGCGGATTTCGACTTCGTCCTCGGCGTCGTCGGGGCGGTATTCGCTGAGCTTGATCCCGGTGCTCACCAACTGAAGCGCCTTGCCGATCGAATTAATGTTGGCGCCGAACTTCGCGGCCTGGGCCCGGTCGACCCGCAACTGCCAGTCGATCCCGGGCAGCGGCAGGTCGTCCTCGACGTTGATCAGGCCGTCGATCTTCGACATGGCCGCGCCGAGCGTGTCGATTGCCGGCGGCAGGATGTCGGGAAAATTCGAGGATAGCTGGACCTGAACGGGCTTGCCGATCGGCGGACCGGCTTCCTGCTTGCGCGGATTGACGAAAATGCCGGCAAGGTCCTTGGTGCGTTCGACCACGTCGTCGAGAATCGCGGCGGCCTTGCGGCGCTTCTGCCAATCGACGAACTCGAGCGTGACGGACCCGATCACGTCTTCGGACTCCCGGTGCACCTCGGCTTGGCCGACGCGGGTATAGATCGTCTTGAATTCGCGCATGTCGAGAATCCGGCTCTCGACCTCGCGCATCAGTTCGTTCTTCTCGTACGCCGACAGATTGCCGCGGGCGCGCACCTGAACCTTGGCGAATTCCGGTTCGACTTCCGGAAAGAACTCGATGCCCTTGCCGAAGTTGGCGTAAACGACCTGCACGCCGACCAGCAGCAGAACCGCCGCCATCAGAATTTTCACCGGATGAGCCAAGGCCCTGTCGAGAAAGCGCAGATACCGTCCGGTGAGGCCGCCGATATCGGTAATGGGACCGGTTTCGCTGCCGGCGAGGCTGCGCAGGGTTTCCGGATCGGCCGAACCCGCCTTACCGAAAAAAGCGCCGAGCGTCGGCACGAACACGAGCGCCATCAGCAAGGACGCCGACAGCGTCGCCACCAGGGTGATCGGCAGGAACTTCATGAATTCGCCGACCAGGCCGGGCCAGAACATCAACGGCAGGAACGCCGCCAGCGTCGTCGCGGTCGAGGCGATGATCGGCCAGGCCATGCG
>JAVJPD010000517.1:0-1409 GCA_040216475.1 Rhodospirillales bacterium | reverse complement strand
CCTTGTCGGACAGCAGCAGCGCCTTGCACATCTGATGGCCGTCGGTCTTCTGGGCTCCCTTGTGCACGACGATGCGGCCCTGGAAGACGCCGCGCGATTCGCCGTCAAGCGCGCCCTTGAACACTTCTCGCGAGGTCGTGTTCGGAACCGTATGTTCGATGACCGTGGTGTTGTCGCAATGCTGGCTGCCGCGCAGTAAAAACGCGCCGTTGACGGCGCAGTGGGCGCCCTCGCCCTTAAGGCGCACGGTTTTCTCGTTGCGCGTCAGGCGCGCGCCGGTCGCGAGCATGAACGTTTCGTAGGCCGCGTCCCGTTCGACGTCGACATGAACGGTATTGAGATGGGTCGTCTCGAATCCTTCCGTTTGCAGCTTGTAATGCTTAAGGGCGGCGCCCGGCCCGACGCGAACCTCACAGCCCTCGTTGTGAACGAAGGCGCTCGCCGGAAAACCGACGTAATTCTCGACCACGACCGCCCGGCTGTTGTCCTCCAGAACGATCAGGTTGCGCACGTTGTGAACGACGTTCTCGCCGGAAAATCCGCCGATGAAAACGATTTCGATGGGATCGTCAAGCACGACGCCCTTCCCGACGACGATCACGAAGCCGTCGTTCATGAACGCGGTATTCAACGCCAGAAGAGGCTGGCCGCGCGCGTCATCGCCGGGGGTGCCGATACAGCCCAAGCGCCCTTCCAGCAACCCCGGATCGGTCATGATGACCTCGGCCAGGGATGCCGCGACGACGACGCCGGGCAAGCCCTTGAGCACGGAAAGGTGCGCGTTGAAATGGCCGTTGACGAACACCAGCCGGGGCCCGGCCTGGGCCTCGGAAAACAGGCACGGCACCACGTCGATGGTTTGCGCCGGCTTTGCCGAACGGCCGAGCCCGAACGGAACGGATTCGACTTCCTTAAGGCTGGTATATTTCCAGGCTTCGGTTTTCGCCGTCGGCCAGCCGAGCTGCGCAAATCGTTCGAGATTGTCTTCGCGCAACGTATCGAGCCAGGGCACGTCCGCGCCCGGCAATGCAGCGCGAATACGGCCGAACTGCTCGGCCAGGGTTTCCGGCGTGGGGAGCGTTTGAGTCATGACCGTTACGCCGCCTCGATGAAGTCCGCGTAGCCGACTTTCTCGAGCTCGATCGCCAATTCCTTGCCGCCGGAGCGTTGGATTTTACCGTTCGCCAGCACATGCACGAAATCGGGCACGATGTAATCGAGCAGCCGCTGGTAGTGGGTGATCACCAGCATCGAGCGTTCGGGCGTATGCAGGGCGTTGACGCCGGCGGCGACGGTCTTGAGCGCATCGATATCGAGGCCGCTGTCGGTCTCGTCCAGGATCGCCAATTTGGGCTCCAGCACGGCCATCTGCAGCACCTCGTTGCGCTTTTTCTCGCCGCCCGAGAAGC
>JAVJPD010000516.1:0-5764 GCA_040216475.1 Rhodospirillales bacterium | reverse complement strand
GAAGTCGCGCCGGAAGATGTACATGGGCAGCAGCGGCGGCGCGACGGGGGCGCCGTACTTGCTTTTTTTCGCGGCCGCCTCGTCGTGATAGAGCGGATCGTCGTCCATGATCGCTTGCGAATAGCGCCGGACCGCGCCGCGCTCGACCGAGTCGCAGGCGATCTCGATTTCCGATTCCATGCCGATGTATGTTTCGAGCTCGGGGGTCAGCAGCGTCATGAGTGCGGTCCGTTCCTCGATTCGCTATTCGGCGGCCTTGCCGGCTTGCGGAACCTCGATCACGCTGTCCGCGATCAGTTTGTCGATGTCTTCTTGGGTGTAGCCGAGGCCCGCCAGCACGTCCGCCGAGTGCTGGCCGAGAAGCGGCGGCGCGGCGTGAATGTCGCCGGGCGTTTCGGAGAACTTGAGCGGCAAGCCGGCCATGCGGATGCGGCCCGCCTCCGGGTGCATCACGGTGCGGATCATGTCGCGCGCGACGACTTGCTCTTCCTCGGCGACCCGGTCGATGGAATTGACCCGGGTGAACGGCACGCCTTCGGCGAGCATGCGTTTTTCCCAATAGGCGACCGGCTGGGCCGCGAAAATATCGCTCAGCTTGCCGATCAGTTCGTCGCGGTTTTGAAACCGCATGTTGGCGTTGCGGTAGCGCTCGTCCTCGATCCATTCGGGCTTGTCGACGGCGCGGCAGACGCCCGCCCACATGATTTCCGTAAACGACGCGACCGCCATCCAGTCGTCCTTGGCCTGAAACGCCTGATAGGGAACCATGCCCTGGCCCGAGGAGCCTTTGCGCGTCGGCGGCCGTCCGGTCGAGAAGAACGAGGTGTAATGGTTCGCCATCATCGCGATCTGGCCCTCCAAGAGCGACGTATCGACCCGCTGACCCTTGCCGGTGCGGTGCCGCGCCTCGATGGCCATGAGAATGCCGATGGTGCCGAACATGCCGGCGCCGATGTCGGCGACCGATATCCCCATCTTCGCCGGCGGCTGGTCGGGATAGCCGGTCAGGTTCATGCCGCCGGAGTAGGCCTGCATGATGGCGTCGTTGGCGCGTTCGTCGCGGCGCGGGCCGCTGGCGCCGAAGCCGCTGATCGAGCAATAAATAAGCCGCGGGTTGATCTTCTTGAGATCCTCGTAGCCGAGGCCCAAACGATCCAGCACGCCGATGCGGAAGTTGTCGAGCAGCACGTCGGCTTCGGAAGCGAGCTTGCGCAGCACCTCGACTCCCTCGGGCGATTTCAGATCGACCGCCAGGCTGCGCTTGTTGCGGTTCACCGCGGCGAAGTAGTGGGAAACCTTGTCGTTGAAATAGGGCGGCCAGTAGCGGCTCTCGTCGCCGCGGCCCGCGCGCTCGACCTTGATCACGTCGGCGCCGTAATCGGCCAGCATCAGCCCGCAGTAGGGCCCGGCCATGGCCAGCGCCACCTCGATCACCTTGATGCCGCTCAACGGCCCGCGGTCTTCTTCGCCTATCGTATCCGTGGTTTGTGTCATCCCGTGTTGCCCCATCCGGCGGCGCGGCCGCCGGTTCATGCCTCGAACCTTTTTACGGAAAGGTTTTCGACCCCACTATAAAAAGCCGCCGCGGGTTTCGCAACCGGGGCTTGCGGGGGCGGGCTTGTGGGGCGGGTGCGGTTCAGCTCACGTCATGCCCCGCTTTCACGCGGGGCATCCAGCAAAACGTCTGGATCGCCCGGGCTGTCGCCGGGCGATGACGGGAGTCGGGAGACCGGGCGATGACGGCGTGCGGGAATGGCGGCCCGCTTACTTCGGCGGCTCGGTTATTTCTGGGGCCGGTCGGTGTGGCGGCGGTTGCGTTTTCGTTTCCGGCTGCCGCCGATCCAGCCCTTGCGGATGAAATAGATCAGAAGCATCCCGGCGACGGCCGCCATCAGGCTCAGCGCGTACGGATAGCCCCAATACCACGACAGCTCCGGCATGTTGAAGGGCGACTTGTCGGTCTGGAAGTTCATGCCGTAAAGCCCGGTGATGAAGGTCAGCGGAATGAAGATGGTGGCGATGATGGTCAGCACCTTCATGATCTCGTTCAGCCGCGTGTTGATGCTGGAGAGATGGATGTCGGTCAGGCCGGTCGCGATTTCCCGGTAGGTTTCGACCATGTCCATCAATTGAACCGAGTGATCGTAGCAGTCGCGCAGGTAGATCCGGGTTTGCTCGCCGATGAACGGCGTGGTGTCGCGGGCGAGCGCGTTGATCATCTCGCGCTGCGGCCATACCGCGCGGCGCAGGGTCAGCAGGTCGCGCTTGATGCCGTGGATGTCGGCGATCAGGTTCGTATCGGGCTTGGCGATGACCCGGGCCTCAATGTCCTCGATGCGCTCGCCGTATTTTTCGAGGATCGGGAAATAGGCGTCGGTCACCGCGTCGAGCAGGGCGTAGGCGAGGTAATCGGCGCGGCGGGTGCGGATCTGGCCGCGCTTTTGGCGCAGCCGCGCGCGCACCGGCTCGAAGCAGTCGCCGGGTTTTTCCTGAAAGGTGATCACGGTATTCGCGGCGAGGAACAGGGTGATCTGTTCGGTGTCCAGCATCCCGTCGAGTTGCGCCATGCGGGTGACGACGAACAGGTGATCGTCGTATTCCTCGACCTTGGGGCGCTGGTAGACGTTGATCACGTCCTCGAGGGCGAGGCGGTGGATGCCGAAGATTTCGCCCAGGCGGTTGAGGGTGTCGACGTCGCCGAGGCCCTCGACGTCGATCCAGGTGACGGCGTGCCTGCCGGCGATGTTCTTGAGTTCTTCCGGCTCGGCGATGGCGTGTTCCTCGAGCGCGTCCTCGCCGTAGGCGATGACCGTGATCTTCGGGCGCTGCGCGGCGGGATCGGCGATCAGGGTGCCGGGCGGGGCGCCGGGCGGCGTGCGCCGGGACTGGCGGTGTCTTCGGGAGCGGTGCGGCGATGTGTCGTCCGTCATGAACGGTGCCTTCGCGCTGCGTTTAAACGAAGCTGGTCGGCCAGCTCCGCAACAGATGTTCGCCGACGCCGCCGGAGAGGCGCTGGCGGTGAATATCGAGCCGCTCGATCAGATAGCGCCGGGTGTCGCGCGGGTCCAGCACTTCATGGGCCTCGTACAATTCGGCCAGGCCCCAGGCGCCGGAATCCTGTTGAATCTCGGCGGCGCGCTTCTCGAATTCTTCCGGGTCGCTCTCGCGCTCGATGCCGAACAGCACCTTCACGCCCACATTCGGGTCCATGAAGCCCATGTCGGCGCTCGGCCACAAGGCGACCTCGTCGGAGTTCTTGCCGCCGCCCATGTTGATGAACGCCTGGCCGTAGGCTTTTCTCAAGATGATGTTGATCTTCGGCACGGTGACGAGCGACAGCGCGTTCATCCAGTTCATGATGCGCCCGGGCGCGCCCTTGCGCTCGCCCTCGACGCCGATCAGGAAGCCCGGCACGTCGACCAAGAGCACGATGGGGATGTTGAAGGAATCGAACAGCACCAGGGCGTTGATGATCTTGTTGCAGGCGTCGGTATCGAGCGCGCCGCCCTTGAACATCGGATTGTTGGCGATAAAGCCGGTGGTATGGCCGTTCACGCGCGCCAGCGCCGTCATCACCGCCTTGCCGTAGTTCGGCTTCAACTCGAACACGCTGTCGATGTCGGCGATGGCCTTGACCACGCGGCGCATGTCGTAGGCGCGGGCGCGTTCCTCGGGCACGATGTCGAGGATGCCCTTGATCGCTTCGTCCGAGCCCGGCGGCACGGCCGCGGCGGGCGGCGCCTGCATGTTGTTGCCCGGCAGGTAGGATAAAAATTTCTTGACGGTATCGATGGCTTCCTCGTCGGTGTCGACGGCGACGTCGACCAGGCCGCTGACCGACGTCAGCAGTTTCCAGCCGCCGAGGTCTTCCTTGTCGATGGGCTGCTTGATGGCGATGGAGGTGACGCGCGAGGAGGCCACCGCCATGGTCGCGCCTTTGCGCATGACGCAGAAATCCGACATGCAGGCGTACCAGGTGGACGAGCCGTAGCAGTCGCCGAGCAGCGCCGAGACCCAGGGGCCTTCGCGCAGCCGCCGGTATTCGGTCGGGTCCTGGCAGACGATGGAGCGGCCCTGCGCGCCCATGCGGTCGGGCATGCGCGAGCCGCTGGACTCGCCGAGGAAGATCACGGGATAGCCGCGCTTGTTGCTGATGTCCTTCACGTGGCGGATCTTCTTCGAGTTCACCAGCGAGCTCGACGCGCCCATCGTGGTGAAGTCGTTCGAGACGACGCCGGCCCAGCGCCCGCCGATCTTGCCGAAGCCCGACACCTTGCCGTCGGCCGGGGTCTTGTGGCGCACTTCCGGGCGCATGCCGAGCGCAAGCTGGCCGTATTCGACGAAGCTGTCCTTGTCCATCAGGCGTTCGATGCGCTCGCGCGCGTTCAGCACGCCTTGTTCCTTGCGCTTGGCGAGTTTTTCGGGCCCGCCCATGCCGAGCGCCTTGTCGCGCCGCGCCTTCAGTTCTTCGAGCAGTTTATCGAACGCCATGATGCCTCTCGGGAGTTTCCTCGGGGTTGGTCAGGGGCCGGTCGGGGGCCGGCCAGGGGCTGGTCAACCGGTGCCGGAAGTGTGCTAGAAAGATCGAGCCGATTTATAACGTATGGGTCGGCCCGATATCCATGGCTTTAATATAGATAACGACAATAGGTGAACGATGGCCCCGGTTACGCTGAGCTTCGGCTGTTACGACTACGACCGCACCCTGCCCGTGATGGACGGGCGGGTCCCGGTGGAAGGCTGCAAAATCGCGCCGATCCGGCTCAAATCCGAGGCGCTGTTTCCGCGCGCCCTGCAGCGCGCCGAGTTCGATATCACCGAGCTGTCGGTATCGAGCTACCTGATGCAGACCTCCAAGGGCAAATCCGAATACATCGCGATTCCGGCGTTCGTCTCGCGCGGCTTCCGCCACGGCGCCATTTACGTCCGCAACGACCGCGGCATCGAGAGCCCGAAAGACCTCGAAGGCAAGCTGGTCGGCGTGCCGGAATATCAGGTGACGATCTCGCTCTGGGTGCGGGGCATCCTGCAAGACGAATACGGCGTCGACTTTCATAAGCTCAAATACCGCAACGGCGGCATGAACGTGGCCGGGCGCAAGGAGCGCCTGCCGATTAACGTGCCCGACACCGTGGACGTCGAGCCGATCCCGTCGGACAAGTGCCTGTCCGACATGCTGGCGGCGGGCGAGCTGGACGCGGTGATCTCGCCCGAGAAACTCACGTGCTATCTGGAGAAACACCCGAAGGTGAAGCTGTTGTTCGGCGATCCGGTCGCCGAGGAAAAGGCTTATTACAAGAAAACCGGGCTCTACCCGATCTTCCATTTCGTCGCGATCAGAAAGGCCGTGGTGGAGGAAAACCCGTGGATTCCGGCGAACGTGTTCAAGGCGCTGACGGAAGCGAAGAAAATCGCCATTCATGAGCTCGACGCGATCGCCGAATACTCGGCGCTCAAATTCACGCTGCCCTGGTTCGTGTCCGATCTCGACGAGACCCGCGCGCTGATGGGCGAGGATTTCTGGCCCTACGGCGTCGAGGCGAACAGGAAAGAACTCGAAACCATGTGCCGGTATTCGCACGAGCAATATCTGTCGGAGCGGCTCTTGACGGTCGAGGAACTGTTCGCCCCCGACACGGTGAGCATGCCGGGCAAATAAAGCTCGCTATTTTGAAATACGTTAAGCGTTTTTTCTCCGTCATTGCCCGGCGAAAGTCCGGGCAATCCAGTCATCATCTGGATGCCCCGGAGCTCGGGGGTTTAA
>JAVJPD010000515.1:0-8288 GCA_040216475.1 Rhodospirillales bacterium | reverse complement strand
TGCGTCAAAACCCGGAAGTTTTCGGCGCCGTTTACGATCCGGCAAGCGATCCGTTCTTCCGCAGGAACGGCTTATTGTATCTTTCGAAGAAGGAACTCGCCGATCTCGCCGACCGGCTGGCCGAAGCGCAACCGTTTCTCGGTACGCTTTGGAAGGACCCGAGCTTGCGCGGGCTGTTCGATCTCATCGGCTTGGCGGTCACGGAAACCCTGAAGGCGGAGCGGAAAGACGGAAAAGCCGGGAAGGCGCCGATCGAAATCGCCACCGTGCTCGATACGATGGCGGCAACGATCGAGGATCAGGCCGCCGGGAAATTCGCCCGGCTTTCCTGGCAAAACGTGATGCAGGGAAAGACGGCGAGTTTGTCGGACACGCGCCGTTTTCTTTTATTGAAGCCCGCCTTGAACTTTTCGTCGTTGCAGCCGGCGACCGAGGCGATGAAGAAACTGCGGTCGCTTTTCAAGGAATTGAATCTCGACGCCGAACACGGCGTGCGGGTCAGAATTACGGGCAGCGCCGCACTCGCCCAGGAAGAGCTGAAAAGCGTCGAGACGGGCATGGGGTACGCGGCGGTTCTGTCGCTGGTCCTGGTGGCCTCGCTCCTGATCGTCGGCCTGCGCTCGGTGCACCTGTTTTTTGCGACGATCGTTACCTTGATCGTGGGTCTGATCTGGACGGCCGGCTTCGCGATCGCGGCGTTCGGCCAACTCAATTTGATGTCGGTCGCTTTCGCGGTGCTGTTTATCGGCCTGAGCGTCGATTTCGGGATTCACTTTGCCCTGCGTTATCGGGAGGAGGATAGCCGGACCGGCGATCATGCCGGCTCGCTCGAGCGGGCGGCCCGCAGCGTCGGCGGTTCCCTGGCCTTGTGCGCGGTCGCGGCGGGCATTGCCTTCTTTGCGTTTTTGCCGACCGATTATATCGGCTTGGCGGAGCTCGGCGTGATTGCCGGCACGGGCATGTTCGTGGCGTTTTTCGCCAATCTTACCGTATTGCCGGCGTTGTTGACGGTATTGCCGGCAGGGAACGGGCGGAGGGACGCCAAAAGTACCGGGCGCACGCCGACGGTGCTGCCGTTCATCCGGCGTCATGCCCGGCCCGTTATCTGGGGCGCTTTGGGGCTCGGCATCGCCGCCGCGTTTTTGCTGCCGCAGGTGCGCTTTGATTTCGATCCCTTGAATTTGCGCGATCCGAAGACCGAGTCGCTGGCGACGCTGCTGGAACTCGTCAACGATACGCAGACGAGCCCCTACGGTATCTCCATCCTGGCGGCGGATCTGCCCGAGGCCCGCAAACTCGCGGCCAAGCTGGAGCCGTTGCCGGAAGTGAAGGACGTGCGCACGATCGCCGATTACGTGCCGAAGGAACAGGACGAGAAACTCGGGATCATCGGCGATATGGGGCTTTTACTGATCCCTTCGTTTAGCGTTACCGAGCGCGCGCCGCGGCCGTCGGTCGAGGAACAGAAGGCGGCCCTGAAGGCCTTGCGCGATCATCTCGCGGCTTTGGCCACGGAGTCGTTGAACAAAACGGCGCGCGCCAGCGCGAAACGCCTGAATGAGGCCCTGGGCAAGGTGGCTCCCAACGGCAAGATCGATGCCGCGACCCTGGACAAGCTTCGGGCAAGCCTATTGTCCGGTTTGCCGCGCCGTCTCGAGATGCTCCGGGAATCGCTGGAGGCGCAACGCGTCACGCTGAAGGATCTGCCCACGGATATCAAGCAACGCGAAATCGCCCCCGATGGGCGTGTGCGCATGAAGGTTTATCCGAAGCAGAACGTTCGCGACCAGGATGCGTTGCTGCGTTTCGTGAACGCTGTGCGGGCGGTGGCCCCCGATGCCGTCGGCGCGCCGGTGGTGATTTTCGAATCCTCGCGAACCGTCATCCGGGCCTTCATCGAGGCCGCCGCGATTGCCGTCGGCTGCATATCCGTCTTGTTGCTGATCGTTCTGAGGAACGTTCGCGAGGCGTTATTCGTGTTTGCGCCGATAACCCTGGCGGCTTTGTTGACGGTCTCGGCGTCGGTTTTGCTCGGCTTGCATTTTAATTTCGCCAACGTCATTGTATTGCCGTTGCTGTTCGGTTTGGGGGTTGCCAGCGGAATTCATTTCGTATTGCGCGAACGGGAAGCTTTAATCGACGGCGGCGTGATCGAGACGAGCACGCCGCGGGCGGTGGTCTTCAGTGCCTTGACGACGATCGGATCATTCGGAAGTATAGCATTGTCGAGTCATCCGGGGACGGCGAGTATGGGGGTTCTTCTGACGATTGCGATTTCACTGACGCTCGTTTGCACGCTCGTCGTGCTGCCGGCGTTGATGGCGGTGGCCGCGCGGCCGAAGTAGGGGCGATGAACGGCCGTTCGTAACGAAGGGGAAGAAGGGGGAGCACGGTGGATACGTCGGCGATGGCGGGAGAAGACTCCGCCGTTTGGCATGGTGATTTCGACGGGCCCGTGCGGGTCGGCTCTTATGACCACAAAGAGCTTTTTTGCCGCATGCTTCTCGACACCTACGATCCGTATAAGCCGGCTGTCATCGATTGGCCGCGGCTCGATGAAGCGGCCTGGGCCCGTTTGACGGGGCTACCGTTCTGGCATATCGCGGTGACGACGGAAGGCTATGCCGCCGCCTGCATGAGCGCGATGGCGGATGCCTCCGAAGATCCGCTGATCAAGCAAGCGATTGCGCTGAACGCCTTCGAGGAACGGCGCCACAAGGAAGTCCTCGAAAACATGATTCGGTTTTACGGGATCGAGATCGACGCGGAGCCGCCGTATCCGACGCCGCCGGATGCGGAGAAGGCCTATTTGAAAACCGGTTACGGCGAATGCTTCGATTCCTTCTTTGCCTTTGGTTTGTTCAGGCTGGCGAAGGAGTCCGGCTTCTTCCCCCCCGATCTGGTCGAGGTTTTCGAGCCGATCATTCAGGAAGAAGCGCGCCATATTCTGTTTTTCGTCAACTGGCGCGCTTACGTGCGGGCCAGCAAACCGGCCATGGCGAGCCTTAAATTCACGGCACAAAGCGCCTATTCCGTCTACCATCGGGCGAAAAGCCGTTTGAGGCTGGCCCGCGCCGACAATAACAACAACAGCAACATGACCATGAAAGGCCACGAAAACATGGGCATCAAAATCAAGCCCCGGGCTTTTATGGAATTATGCCTGGCGGAGAACGAACGCCGCATGGCGCGGTACGATCCGCGGCTGTTGCGTCCGCAAGTCGTGCCGCGCCTGATCGGGATGGCCTGTCCGTTTTTGGGGCCGAAATAAAGGCCGGTGTTTATGCCGGCGCCAGCAATTTACCGGTGATTTCCTTGAGCTTGGAGATCAGGCCGTCGATGCCGGACTGTTGCAGGAGGCTGCGGTATTCGGATCGGCGGACGGAAAGCTGGCTGATCTTATTGTCCAGCAGAATGTCGACGATCCGCCAGCGGTCGTCGCCCTCGATCATCACATAGGTCAGACCCACCGGCTCTTTGCCGTTCCTGACGATTTGCGTTTGCACAAGGATCGTGTCGCGGGGGCCGGGCGTCTCTTTGACGGTTTTGAACGATTCGCCGTCGTAGCCGTCGAATTGCGAGGCATATGTCGCGGCGCTCATCTTTTGGAACGCCGACTTGAGCTGTTCTTTTTGTTGCTCGTTCGCCTTGCTCCAGTATTGGCCGGTGGCAAGCCGAATCCAGCGGTTTAGGTCGTAGGCTTCCGCGACCTTCGGCGCCAACGATTCGAAGCGCCCCTTGATGCCGAGTTTGGCCGCGTTTTTCATGGCGTCGAGCAGGGCGGCATGCAAATATTCGACGACGGCCTTGGGACTCCGCGGCACCGTTTGCACGGTCTGATCGGCGGCAACGGGGACGGCGATCATTATCATTGCCGATATCAGGAAGATTGCCGCCGATACACGGCGCGCACCTTCCTTCAGATCGTTCCAAAGAAGCATGGTTTGTGGTTCCGAGGTTTAGTTTTGTTGCGGCTTCGTCAACTCGTCGGCTTTTTTGTTAAGGGCCGTGATCAACCCGTCGATTCCTTGCTGGCTGAGAATTTGCCTGTATTCCGAGCGCCTGACCTTGAGCTCGCTGATGCCGTCGTCGACGATGACGTCGATCAGAAACCAGCGGTTTCGGAATTGTTTCGAGACGTATGTTAGCGGTATGGATTTTTTCTTGGGGCGGGTCATCTCGGTTCGGACCAGGCGGAGATGACGCGGGCCGGACGTTTCTCCGAGATTCTTGAATTTTTCGCCGCTGTAGCCGTCGAACAGGGTGGCGAGCGTGGAAACACTCATCCGCTGGAAGGCCGCGACGAGCAGATTTTTCTGTTCCTGGCTGGCGTTTTCCCAAAACGAGCCGGCGGCGATTTTCGTCATCAGCGGCAGGTGAAACGCCCTGCTTACGCTCGGTTCCAGACGCCGGTAGCGTTGCTTGATATCGAGGGTTTTGGCCTCTTTCATGACGGCCAGGAGGTTTTCCTGGAATTGCTTCACGACGATGCTCGGGGAATCGGCGCGCGCGGTCCCGGTCCCGGAAAAAAAGAAAAAACATATTAATATCAATATGTTGGTTGGGTATTGACGGTTCATGATCAAAGACGAAGTCGCGGTAATTGAAGCCAGAGCGCCCAAAAGTATCGGCTGGCGCGGCTTCCTGCAATGGGCCGTTTGATATTATTCGGTGACGCCCGGCCGGCGGCTCATGATTAAGATAGTGGAAATTATGTTGATTTTATGGCAATTTAGCGCCTCGGGGCCGAAGGGGGCATAATCAAAAATATTTGAGACGTTGTGTTCGCTAAGGTGCTTTCAAAAAAGGCCGAATTTGGCTACAACGGCAAAATAAATAGGCCTCTTGGGGATTGAGGGGGATTGGTACGATCGTGACATTACGTTGGATACCCTGTTTCCGGGCTTTTCTGCTTTCGGCGGCATTATCCCTGTCATTTTCAGCGGTTTGCCCGGTGGCTCAGGCGGCCGATGCGCTCGATGCGCCGGCGCCGTCCGTTGCCGCCGATATGCCGAGCATCGCCGACGCCGATGCCGCCGATACGGACGTTCTGGCGGCGGCTCCCGCCGATGCCGCGGACGAAATCAATGACCCGATCGAAGCATTCAATCGGGTTATATTCGATATCAATGATGCCTTTCTCACCGGCATCCTCAAGCCGCTCACCGAGTTGTACCAGGCGATCCTGCCCGATCCGTTGGAACAGGGGATCTCGAACGCGTTGCACAACGTGAGATCGCCGATCATTTTGCTGCACGACGTTCTGCAGGGCGAATGGGAACGGGCCGGCAATACGACGCGCCGGTTTTTTCTGAATACCACGCTCGGCCTCGGCGGTTTGATCGATCTCGGCGATCATGCCGGCATACCGCGGCATAAGGAAGATCTTGGGCAAACCCTGGCCGTATGGGGTATGCCGGAAGGGCCTTATCTGGTCGTTCCCTTGTTGGGGCCGTCCAATCCACGGGATCTATTTGGGCGGATCGTCGACGGCTTCATCGATCCGGTGGCGATTTTGGCCGACAACACCGGTCACGACGAAGGCAATTACATTAGGACCGGTCTGACGGCCGTCAATGAATACGGCGCCGTGATGGACGAACTGGAGGAAATTCGGAAAACTTCCATCGATTTCTATGCCTCCGTCCGCAGCCTGTACCGTCAGAAGCGGAGCGCCGAAATCCGTAACGGCAAGGAACAGAAACTGCCGCCGGTTCCGGATTTCCTGAGTTACGAGATGGAAGACGAGCCTTTGGTCACGGGGCTGCCTTACACCAGCTACAACCCCGGGCTCATGTATGTGGCGCCTCAGGAGCTTTCCAGCCGCGAGTAGTTATCGGCCGAATAATTACCGCCGGGCACCCCGGGCACAATCATTTAACCTGTTGTTATACAATGACTAATCCGGAAAAATCTTGACTTTTCCGGATTATTCCGTAATATACGACACGTGATCGGTGCCCGAATGGGGCCGGTTAAAGGCAGCCCAGCCGTTGGTGGGCGGAAAATTGGGTCTATCGCTTCCAAATGAAGGATAGGGAAATCCCGATGCAGACCTGGTTCCGTGCTTGTCCACTCATCGTCGGCTTCTGTCGCGCCTCGTTCCGCGGGGTGGGTTTTGACGTACCCGCTAGGAATCGAGGCTCAGATCAACCGAGGCCGAAACCGCATTTGAAATGGGTTCGGCGTTTGATGGAGGATGTCCTATGACGAGTCTCAGCTTACCGGCCGTGCCGCTTGAAGGCGGATTGTCGCAGTATTTCCGGCAGGTATGGGCGTTTCCCATGCTCGAGGCCGATCAGGAATACATGCTCGCACAACGTTGGCGTGAACACGGCGACGTCGATGCCGCTCACCAACTGGTGACCAGCCATCTGCGTTTGGTCTGCAAGATCGCTACGGGCTACAAAGGCTATGGATTGCCGCTGTCGGATCTGATTTCCGAAGGCAATATCGGTTTGATGAAAGCCGTGAAGAAATTCGAACCGGAACGCGGCTTTAGGCTTTCGACGTATGCCATGTGGTGGATTCGCGCCGCGATCACCGAATTCGTTCTGCGTTCCTGGTCGATGGTCAAAATGGGCACCGTCGCAGCGCAGAAAAAGCTGTTCTTCAGCCTGCGCAAGATGAAGGGACGGCTCAAGATCATGGACAACGGCGAACTGACGCGGGACCAGACGAAAACGCTATCGAACGCCCTGGACGTGCCGGAAGAGGAAATCACCTTGATGAACCGGCGGTTGGCTGCGAGGGATGTGTCCTTGAACGCGCCGATCACCGACGAAGAGTCGATGGAATTTCAGGACACGCTCGTGGACGAAACGCCGTCGCCGGAAGAGTTCGTCGCCACGGGCGAAGAGCTGTCGATCCGGCGCGGGTATCTCAAGAGCGCCCTGGAAACGCTTTCGGACCGGGAGCGGCATATCTTCGCGGAGCGGCATCTGAAGGATGAGCCGCAAACGTTGGAGGAGCTCGGCAAGCATTACGGCATCAGCCGGGAGCGGATTCGCCAACTCGAGGTCCGCGCCTACGAAAAGATCAAGTCCGCCGTCATGACGGAAGCGAATGCCGCCGGCGTTTGAACGACGTGTCAGACTGTCTAAAGCCGCCCCTGTTATTAAACGGGGGCGGCTTTTTCTTGAGCCGATCTATGTCGGCCTCTGCCGAATTGGAGTAGGTCTGGACCTGCCATGATCGTTCTTTTTTGCGACTTCGGATTGCCCTATACGGCACAGATGAAAGCGGCCGTGCGCCGGACGGGGACTGCCGACGAGATTGTCGATCTTCTCACGGATGCGCCGCCGCAGGGCGTAAAGCCGTCGGCCTATCTTTTGCCGGCGCTGGCATCGGATTTTGCCGAAGAGACGGTTTTCGTGTGCGTCGTTGACCCGGGCGTCGGCGGCGAGCGGGGCGCTTTGGCGGTGCGGGCGGATAACCGCTGGTTCGTGGGCCCGGATAACGGGTTGTTCGAAATGCTGTTGCGCCGTGCGCCGCAGCCGGGCCGGTGTTGGGACATATCATGGCGGCCCGAGCGTTTGTCTTCGACGTTTCACGGCCGGGACGTCTTCGCGCCGGTCGCCGGCCGTTTGGCGCAGGGCGAAACCCCGCCGGGTCCGGAGCGTCCGGCGCCGGCCTTCGATGCATCGGATTGGCCGGACGAACTGGCCGAAATTGTCTATATCGACGGTTTCGGCAATGCCTTCACCGGGATCAGGACGGCGGCGATCTCCAAGAACGATCGCCTGACGGTCAATGGCCATTCGCTCTCCTTTGCGGCGACCTACTCGGACGTGCAACCGGGCCATGCCTTTTGGTATGAAAATGCAATAGGTCTTGCGGAAATTGCCGTAAACGGGGGCAACGCGGCAGCCGGCCTAGGCCTTTCGGTCGGCGTTTCTGTTGGGCTTTTACGTCAAAAATGATTTTTATTCAGGCTTAAACACGTTACATTCCGGTGAATACTTTGGTGCGCTTCTGAGGGGATTCCACCATGCCGAAAGCACGCGTTCCCGGCGGGTTTTAGCCGTGGTGGGGGCATAGTTCATATGGCTTTTACGCTAAAGTTTTGGGGCGTTCGCGGCAGCATCGCTTGTCCGCTGCCGAGCCATATGGAATTCGGCGGCAATACCAGCTGCATCGAAGTCACGGTCGGTGAGCATCGTTTCATTCTGGATAGCGGCACCGGCATTCGCAGTTTGGGGCAGACATTCGCCCGCGACGGCGTCATCGACACGAAGCTGCTGTTCACTCACACCCATTGGGATCACATCAACGGTTTTCCGTTTTTC
>JAVJPD010000514.1:0-2982 GCA_040216475.1 Rhodospirillales bacterium | reverse complement strand
CTGGAATTTCGCAACCAAACGGGTGCAACTCGCACAACTGACGGATAAGCCGAATTTCGGTTTCGATCACGCCTATGCCCTGCCGAGCGGTTGGTTGCGCACGGTCTCGGTGCACGATAACGACGAAGGACTCGGCACGGTCGATTATCGCATCGAAGGCACGCGTTTATATACCGACGTTGACCGGGTTTTCCTGCGTTATATCGCGCGGATACTCGATCCCAACGACATGCCACCGGACTTCCAGGAAGCCTTGGCGGCTCTGCTGGCCTGGGAGATGGCGATCCCGGTCGCGCAATCGAACACGCTGTCGGAGTTGATGCGCCAGCGTTTCGAGCGGACGGCCCGGCGCGCGCGTTCCGTCGACGCCATCGAGGACGCGCCCGAACGATTGGCGCCCGGCAGCTGGGCGACGGAACGGAATATCTAAGCCATGCCACGTGCCAATCCTCTGCAACCGGCCTTAAATGCCGGTGAGTTCAGCCCGCGCATGGAGGCGCGGGTCGACTTCGGCAAATACGCCAATGCGGCGGCGACCGTCAAAAACATGATTCCTCTGGCACAGGGCGGCTTGAGCCGACGCCCGGGCACGCGGTTCGTCGCCAAAACCAAGGACCCGGATGCGAAGCCGCGGCTGCTGCGTTTCGAGTTCTCGACCGAGCAGGCCTATGTGATCGAGGCCGGTAATGCGTATTTTCGTTTCTATCGGAATCTCGGCCAGATCGCCGTCGCCGCGACGGACGGCAGCATCGGCAACGGCGCTTTCACGAGCGACATCAGCGGTTGGGACAACCGCTCCGCCGGCTCGGGATCGATCGCGCATGATTCAACGAACGGGCGATTGAATTTAGTACCCGGCGGAACAAGCGGTTCGGATGTCGGTTGGGCGGAACAGGACGTGACGGTCACGGCCGGCAATGAAACCAAGGAGCATGTTCTCGCCTTTCGCGTCCTCGGGGCGCCGGGCGATACGGTCGAGCTAAGGATCGGCACGACCAGCACGGGCAGCGAGGCGGTCGAGGATAAAACCTTCGAGGTCGGCACCCATACCATGGGCTTCACGCCGGGCGCGACGACGTTTTATATCCAATTTCGTAACCGGGGCAGCCTTCATAATAAGACAATTCAAATCGACGACGTCTCCTTGCTCAACGATGAAGCGCTTGAAATCGCGACGCCGTATGGAGAATCGGATTTATTCAGCCTGAAAACGGCTCAAAGTGCCGATATCCTTTATGTCAGCCACTCGAATTATCCGATCCACCGGTTGCAACGGACAGGGCACACGTCCTGGTCCCTCGTCGAAGTGCCGTATCAGGACGGGCCGTATTTGGACGAGAACACGACCGGCACTACGCTGACGGCGGCGGCGACCGGCGGTTTAAACATAACGCTGACGGCCTCATCGACCGATGGGATCAACGATAACCGCGGGTTTCTGTCGACGGACATAGGCCGGCTCGTGCGGGTTCAGCACGGATCGAATGAGCCGGGCTGGGGCGTGGTCGTCGGCGTGACGAGCACGACCGCGGTCAAGATCGACATCAAACGGGCCTTCAACGCGATCTCGGCGACGTCGAAATGGCGGCTCGGCGCCTGGTCGCGGGCAACCGGTTTTCCGGCAACGGTGGGGTTTTTCGAGCAGCGCTTCGGCGCCGCGCGGACGACGAACCAGCCGCAGAAATTCTGGCTCAGCCAATCCGCCGATATCGAGAACATGCGCCCGGATTCGTTCGTCGGCAGCGAGGTCGCGGTGGAGGACGACGATGCCCTGGATTTCCAGATCGCCGCCGATCAGGCCAACGCCATCCAATGGCTGGCCTCCACCAAGCAATTGGCGCTGGGAACGTCAGGCGGCTTGTGGATCGGCGAATCCGATGGCGCGGTCCTGACGCCGAACGATATCCAGGTCCGGCGCCAGACGACGAATGGTGCCGCCGACGTGCAGCCCGTTCTGGTCGACGATGCTGTTCTCGTTCTGCAACGGGGCCGGCGAAAAATTCTCGAGTTTACGTTCAACTTCGACACCAACGGCTTTCGCGCGCCGGACATGACGGTGCTGGCCGATCACATTACCGAATCGGGCATCGTCGAGCTCGCCTATCAGGAAGAACCGGATTCGACCGTTTGGTGCGTGCGCGGGGACGGCGTGCTGGCGGGCATGACGTTCCGGCGCGAACAGGACGTCGTCGGCTGGGGCCGGCACATATTCGGCGGCTCGTATCTGGGCGGCCGGGCGGTGTGCGAAAGCGTCACGACGATTCCCGGCAACGGCGATGCCGGCACGCAAGAGCGCAACGAGGTATGGATCTGCATCAAGCGGACCATCGACGGCTCGACGGTCCGCACGGTCGAATTCCTGGAAGACGAATTCACCGGGCCCCTGCGAAACGACTACGCGAGCGTCGAGGCCTGGGAAGCGGCCCTGCTGAACGCCCAGCAGAACGCCTTCTACGTCGATTGCGGTCTTTCCCTGAACGATCCGAAAACGATCTCCGCTGCGACGAAAGCCGATCCTGTCGTGATTTCTTCGGCCGGACACGGTTTCGCGAACGGCGAGCGGATTCGCATCCACGACGTGATCGGCATGACGCAATTGAACGGCAACGTCTATAAGGCGGCGAACGTGACGGCCGGTACGTTCGAGTTGACCGATCTCGAGGATAATGCCGTCGACGGTACCGCCTTCGCGGCTTATGTCGCCGGCGGCGTCGCCCGCAAGGAGGTCTCCGCGATTGCCGGGCTCGGTTACCTGGAAGGAGAGACGGTCAAAATTCTGGCCGACGGCGCGGTTCATCCGGACCAGACCGTCTCCGGCGGTTCAGTCACGCTCGAACGGCCGGCGAGCCGAGTGCACGTGGGGCTCGGGTATGCGCATCAGTACCGGTCCTTGAAGATCGACGTCGGCGCCGCCGCCGGCACGGCGGTCGGCAAAACCAAGCGCATTCACGGCGTGACGCTGCTGTTGCTCGATGCCGCGGC
>JAVJPD010000513.1:0-1366 GCA_040216475.1 Rhodospirillales bacterium | reverse complement strand
CAACACATTCGCGCCCGGGCGATCCAGTTTTTCGTTTACTGGACTCCCCGCGCCTTGGCGGGGAGTGACGGGCTTGGTATATCATCACCGTTTACCCTCACTCGTCATCGCCCGGCGATAGCCCGGGCGATCCAGTCAATTGAGCGTGTCGTATAGATCGTTCCAATCGGGATTGGTGCTTTCGATCAACGCGAGCTTTTGTTTCCTCGGCCAGTGCTTAATCCGCTTCTCGCGATGAATCGCATCGCGAATATCGTCGTGATGTTCGACGTGGACCAGGCGGGTCAAACCGTAACGCTTGGTGAAGCCGTCGATCTGCCTCTCCCGGTGTTCCCAGGCGCGGCGGCATATATCGGCGGTCACGCCGACATAGAGCGTACCGTTGCGTTTGTTGGTCACGATATATACCCAACCGCCCATGATTGCTCTTTATCGCTGACCTGGATGCCCCGGACTTCGCCGGGGCATGACGGTTATTTTTATGTTATTTCCGCATCACGATCAGCGCGTCGACCGCCAGCGCGCCCTTCCCCGGCTCGAACACCGTGAACGGGTTGATGTCGATGCTCTCCACCGTGTCCGCGTTCGCCGCCGCGATTTCCGACAATTTCACCAATGCCTGAGCCAAAGCGTCCTTGTCGCCGGGCTTTTGCCCGCGCGCGCCGTCGAGGATCGCCGCGCCCTTGATCCCGCCGATCATTTTATACGCTTCCTCGATGCCGAACGGCGCGACCCGGAACGTGACGTCCTTCATGACTTCCACGAAGATGCCGCCGAGGCCGAACATGACGACGGGGCCGAACACCGGGTCCTGCGAGGTGCCGAGGATCACCTCGATCCCTTTCGGCGCCATGGCGGCGACGATCACCCCGTCGATCCTGGCGTTCGGGGCGTGCTTCTCGGCGCGCATCGTCACGTCGTCGAACGCGGTCTCGACCTGAAAGGCGTTGACGAGGTTCAGCACCACGCCGCCGATCTCGGATTTGTGCTGGATGTCGGGCGACGCGATCTTCATCGCGACCGGATAGCCGATCTTCTCGGCCGCCGCGGCCGCGCCTTCGGGCGTCGCCGCGAGCCGCTCGGCCACGATGGGAAACCCCGCCTGCGCCAGCGCCTGCTTGGCCTCGTATTCGTTCGGCGCGTGATCGGGCAGGCTCAGCTTCGCCGCCGTTAAATCAGGCTTGAAAGGCTTCGCCGTCTTGGCCGCATCGAAGGACCGCCGGAAATGGGAGAGCGCCTTGATCGCATTGACCGCGCGGGTCGGCTCGTCGAACACGAGGTAGCCGAGCTTCTCCAGATCGCGGCGCACGTCCTCGGGCGTGAACATGCTGAGGGCGATTAAGGCATCCGGGTGGCTTTTGCGCAC
>JAVJPD010000512.1:0-2465 GCA_040216475.1 Rhodospirillales bacterium | reverse complement strand
ACGCAAGCGCCGAATAGAGCATGTTCGGGCACGCGTCGATCCATTGCCGAAGCGCGCCGCCGGCCGGACCCTCGAACGCCGCCTGTAAACGTTTTCCGTATTTGAGGACCGTCACATCCCAGCCGGTGGTGCGGAAAAAATCGTGCAGCCGCCGCGAAAGATCGTCGTGCACGACGGCATCGAGGCTTTGGCGGTTGTAATCGACGACCCACCACAAATTGCGCACGTCTTGCTTCCAGCCTTCGAGCAGCGCCTCGAAGATGTTGCCCTCGTCCAATTCCGCATCGCCCGCGACCGTAATCAACCGGCCCTTTTTTCGATCCGTGGGAGCGAGACCGTGCGCATGCACGTAATCCTGGGCCAGCGAAGCGAACAGCGTCGCCGCGACCGGCATGCCCATGGAGCCGCCGGAGAAATCGACCGCGAATTTGTCCTTGGTGCGCGAGGGGTAGGACTGCACGCCGCCGAACGTGCGGAAACTTTCCAGGTCCGCCCGGCTCATGTCGCCGAGCAGATACAACAATGCATGTAAAGTGGGAGCGCCGTGCGGCTTGATGGCGATCCGGTCGTCCGGCGTCAGCACGTCCATCAGAAGCGCCGTGTGAATGGTGCTGGCCGAGGCCACCGAGGCCTGATGCGCGCCGACCTTGAGGCCGTCCCGCTTGGGCCGGATGTGGTTGGCGTGATGGATGATCCAACAGGCGAGCCACAACAGCTTGGTCTCGAACGCCTTCAGCTCGGCAACGGTTTGCGGAGAAACCAGATTGCCGCCGGGCCCCGGCTTTTGCGCCGGAAACGGCGTCACGGTCGCGCTCATCGCGCCCCATCCTTTTCCCTGTCGATAGGGCGAGTTTAGCCGAACCGAAGCGGGTTCAAAAGCGCCCGCGCGGCTATTCGACCACCAGAATCGAGGGCCAATCGAGGCGCGGCATGGGATCGAGCGCGATTCCCTCGCCGTCCTTGGTTTTCTGCCAGGAAACCCCGACCTGTTCGCCGTTCAGCAGGTCGATCCACCGCGCCCGGCCGGATTTCTTGAGCAGCGAAGACGGATCGACGCTTTGCAGCAATCCCGTTCCCCCCGGCGCCTTCGGTAACAGCAAATAGCATTCCCGGTCGGCGACCGTGAACACGCACACATTTCCCGCTTCGTTCGCGTAACGCTCCTTCAACTCGACAGGGTCATCGAGTCCCGCCATGAAACTGTTCAGATGTTGGAAGATAAAACCCGTCTTGCGCGGATTGAACCGCCGGTCGAACAATCCCCGGCGCGGGAAATAACCGCGATCCAGATCGACGAACGTGTCGAGGAATACATCGAGGCTCTTGCAGCCGAAAGCGATGGCCATCGCCTCGGACAGTTGGTTCGCGTTCAGCCGGTCGTCGTCGTTCATCGCCGCCGGGTTTTCGGAGGCAAGCCGGATGTTGACCACGGATTTAACCTGGCGCAACGCCGACAGGCTTCCGATCATTAAAATCTCGTCCCACGGCGACGTGTCGAGGCCGACCCGGAAGATGAACCCGTCGGCGGCCTTGCGGGCGTTATCCAGGGCGAGGAAATCGTCGACGTCCCGGATTTCGCTTGCGCGGAAGCCGTAGCTCACGAAATGGCTGAAACGCGAGCCCGCGCGCTTCTTGTCCGCCGACGTCTCGATCTTGGCGAGATAAACCGGCAAGCCGGTTTCCTGCTTGATCCGGCTGAGCGCCGGAAGGAACCGCGCCTTCTTGCGCCATTGAATCACCACCTCGAGCGCGTCGACGAGATGGCGGTGATTGACCAACGCCTCGCGCGCGGCCCCCGCCGGCGGCTCGAACGCGAACACGGTGATCTGGTGGCCGATGCGTTTTAAGGCCGCCAAGCGCTCGCGGGTTTTCTCCTCCAGCAACTCCGATACCGGCACGCGGATTTTGCGGATGCCGAGTTCCCACAACGCCAAGAGCGTGTAATCGTTACGCACCCGCTTGCGGCTGAACTCCTCCATCGGGCCGTTGTAGGGAAGATCGGTGATCTCGTTCCAGGGGTGGCGCAGATGCACGCCGACCGGCGCCGCCGGAATCTCCTTGGTGTGATAGGTTCTGATCCGGGGCTTGAGCGGGACGATCTTCTCGCCGAGCCCCAACTCCTGTCCGTCGGTGCGCACAAGCCGGGCGGCATGGCCGTGCTCGTAAACGTTCACCAGGAAGAAGCCGAGCTTCTCGGCGTCGTTGCGCCCGAACTGATCCGCCGCTTCGATGCGGAACAGTTCCGAATAATCCTGCCGGAAGAACGAGGTCGCGGGCAGAATGTATGATTCCGTATCGGCGTGGCGGTTATAGAAAAAGCCGTGCACGTGCCCGCAGAACAGCGCCTCGACGGAATGCCTCTCGATCAGGCGCAACAGCCGCGAACGCCCCGGCTCGTCGATGTTGTCGTAATGGGATGCCTCTTCCGGCTCGCGGATATAAGGCGGGTAATGGGTGAACAGAAA
>JAVJPD010000511.1:0-6141 GCA_040216475.1 Rhodospirillales bacterium | reverse complement strand
CGTGTTCAGGCGCATCTCGAAGTGGGCCTGGGTCAGGCCGAGAGGATACCAATCGCCGGGCAGGCCGCGGCTTGCATTGGCGTGGCGTTCCTGAATGCGCCGGAGATCGCTGCGGGTGTTTCCCATGCGATACGTGATTTTGCCGTAGACCGGCTTGACGGTCAGCTCAGCCGGCGTCGTCGCGCCGGGGCAGCCCGAGGCGGCGGAAACGGGCACGCTGAGAACGAATACCGGAAAAGCCGCCAGGCATCCCACCAGACATCTTGTCGCGAGCGATTGAAAGAAGCGTTTCGTTAAAGCCATCGCGGCCTCACGGTGGGCGGTATTTAGGTGTGTGCCGGCCGGGCGTGCTCGTCCACGTCGAGGCGCCGCGTCACGCCGCCGCGCGCGCCGGTATTGAGGCGGTCGGCGAAATTCGGCGCCAACGGGCGGCCGTTCGGCACGTTCAGCCACAGGCGAAGCAACAATCGTTTGCGCTTCGGGTCCGGCCAATCCTCGTAGGTTTCACGCGAATGCAGGGTACAGTGATTGTTCAGGAGCTGGATGTCGCCGGGGCGGAAATCCATGCGCAGCAGAAAATCCTCGCGCATCGACAGCTCGCGCACGTAATCGACGGCGGCCTGCTGGAGGGCGTTCAGCGGCGTGCCGGCCTTCTCCATGCCGAGCTCGATCTGGCGTTTGTTGAACCGGCACGACAGCCAGCCTTGGTAATAGCTGAACACGGGAATGGGGTGATTGCTGATTTCCTGCGCGGTTTTGCCCTTGCCGATCAGGTCGAAATAAAAGCCTTCGTACAGGGGCTCCAGATATTCGGGATGGGTTGCGAGAATTTCGTTATGGATCGCCATCGAGCTGCAGATCATGCTGCGCCCGCCTTTCATGGCGGGATAGACGCAGAGCAGGCCGACGGTATCGGAGCTGTCGCTGTGCGGGTACAGGTGTGCCCGGGTGCGATGGCCGCGCACGCCCTTGTCGTAGTAGCCGCCTTGCGAGAAACCCTCGAAATCGGTCACGTAGCCGAGCAGGTCGCCGTAGGCGTTTTGCGAGATGATGCCGCCGAGATGGGTGCCGAGGCCCCAATAAAGAATCTTGAGAGTTTCGAGATCGTAATCGGCGACGTTGAGGCCGCGCAGCAGGATGAAGCCGCGGCCTTTTTCGAGTTCATTGTGGATATCGTCCATCACGGCATCGAGCGTCGGCAGGGGAAAGTCCTCGCGCGAAAACTCTTCCGGTTTCAGTCCGCGCGCCTTGAGCGCCCGGGTCGCCTCGGTAAGCTCGCGCAGCTCGGCGTCCGTGAAGCGGCGAATCCAGCTATCGTCGTTTTGATGGTCCGGCGCTTTCCAGGCGGTCGGGCCGGTGAAGGGGGTTCGTAGAATTTCGGGTCGGGTTTCGGGCACGTTTTCGGTTTCCTGCTGGTCGTGGTTCCATTCGGGGTTCCGTCGTCGCGGCGAGCCGGCTTCCCGGCCTTCCGGAGGACATTGTATACTCGTTTCGGCCGCCAAGGTAAGGTGTGGAAAATGCTTAACATGTGCCGGGATTGCGCCGCCGTTTTCGAGCGGGAGCCGCTGGGGGGGAGATGCCCTCATTGCGGCGGGTCCCGTTTCGTCGCGCACGATGAAATCGGGGCGTTGTCCATCGCCCATATCGATTGCGACGCGTTTTACGCATCCGTCGAGAAGCGCGACGATCCGGCGCTGCAAAGCAAGCCTGTGATCGTCGGCGGCGGGCGGCGCGGGGTGGTGGCGGCGTGTTGCTACGTCGCGCGCATTCACGGCATCCATTCCGCCATGCCGATGTTTCAGGCGCGCAAGCTGTGCCCCGATGCGGTGGTCATCCGCCCCAACATCGAGAAGTACCGCGACGTTGGCCGCCGCATTCGCGGGATGATGCGCGATCTCACGCCGCTGGTCGAACCGCTTTCGCTCGATGAGGCGTTCCTCGATCTGACCGGCACGGCGCGGCTTCATAAGGCGAGTCCGGCGCAAAGCCTGATCAAGCTGGTGAACCGGATCGAGCGCGAGGTCGGCGTCACCGCCTCCATCGGCCTCAGCTACAACAAGTTCCTCGCCAAGATCGCGTCCGATCTCGACAAGCCGCGCGGGTTCGCGGTGATCGGCCGCGCCGAGGCGCTCGATTTCCTGGCGTCCAAGCCCGTCAAGATGTTGTGGGGCGCGGGCAAGGTGTTGTGCCGTCAGCTGGAAAAGGATGGCATCCGCACCATCGGCGAGTTGCGCGCCGTCGAGAAGGCCACGCTGTTCAAGCGTTACGGCTCCATCGGCAATCGGTTATATGCCTTTGCGCGCGGCGAGGACGACCGGACCATCTCGCCCGACTCGGAGCCCAAAAGCATTTCGAACGAAACCACGTTCGAGGCCGACGTTGCCGATGTCGAGGAGCTGAAGCGGCGTCTGTGGCCGCTTTGCGAGAAGGTCGCCGGACGGCTCCGCCGCGCCGGCCTCGCGACCGCCGGGATCACGCTGAAATTGAAAACGGCGCGCTTCAAGTCGCTGACCCGCGCGTGCCGGTTGGCGCAGCCGACGCAACTGGCCGAGGCGCTGTACCGGGGCGCGCTGCCGCTGCTCGAGCGCGAGGCCGACGGCACCGCGTTTCGCCTGATCGGCATCGGGGCGGGCCGGTTATTGGACGGCACGGACGCCGACCGCCCGGATCTGGCCGATCAAAGCCAGGTCCGCACCGTGCGGATCGAGCAGGCGATCGATCGCGTGCGCGAAAAGTTCGGCGCGGATGCCTTATCGAAAGGCCGGGGGTTTACGCCGCATTCCAAGCGATGACCTCGTGGCGCTGCGAACCCAGGCCGTCGATGCCGAGCTCGATGATGTCGCCCTCCTTGAGAAAGACCGGCGGTTTCAGCCCGCCGCCGGAGCCGTGCGGCGAGCCGGTCGAAACCACGTCGCCCGCCTGCAGGGTCATGAACTGGCTGAGATAAGACACGATGTACATCATGGAAAAAATCATGTCCTTGGTGTTGCCGTCCTGGTAACGCACCCCGTTGACCTCGGTCCAGAGGCGCAGGTTCTGCGGATCGGGCACCTCGTCGGCCGTGACCAGCCACGGCCCGATCGGCCCGAAGGTGTCGCAGCTCTTGCCCTTGGTGGTGTTGCCGCCGCGTTTGCGCTGAAAGACGCGCTCGGACACGTCGTTCATCAAAACGTAACCGGCGACATGGTTCGGCGCGTCTTTTTCGGCGATGTAAAGCGCGTCCGTGCCCATCACGCAGGCGAGTTCGACCTCCCAGTCGAGCTCGGTGTGGCCCTTCGGCGCGATCAGGGGGTCGTAGGGACCGCTGATGGCGCTGGTCGCCTTGATGAAGAGGGTCGGCTCCTTGGGCAGCTCGGTGCCCATTTCGGCGGCGTGCTCGGCATAGTTGCGCCCGATGCAGGGGATTTTCCGGATGCCGCCGACCGGGCAGCCGAGGCGGGGCGTGCCGCTGACGATGGGCAGAATCTCCGGGTCGATGGCGCGCAATTGATCGAGCGATTCCGGCGAGAGAACGTCGGGCGTGATGTCGTCGATGGTGCCGCTGAGATCGCGGATGTTTCCCTCGGTGTCCAGGATGCCGGGCTTTTCGGCGCCTTCTTTTCCGTAGCGGACCAATTTCATGGAACTCCTCCCGTCGTTGTCGAATTTAATGAGGATGGGTAAAGGTTTCGGTTGGTTTTGAGCCATTATAATGCGATGACAAGGGTAATCGAGTCCCTTTCTCAGGGCCTGGAATTATCCCCAGACGGCACCGCATGCGCAGATATATACTCGAATCGCGGCGGCGGCTGGCCGCACTTTGGCTGTCCTTGCCGGGCAATGTGCGCGGCAGTTTGTGGATGGTACTGGGGACATGCCTGTTCTCGGTGTCGGCGATGTTCATCAAGTTCGTCGGCAAGGATCTGCCGACCGCCGAAATAGCGTTTCTGCGCGCCTTCTTCGGGTTCATCTTTATCCTGCCGTTCATGCTGAAGGCCGATTTTCAGGTCTTCAAGGTGAACAACGTGGGGGCGATGACCGGACGGTGCCTGTGCGGCGGCGCCAATCTGTTTTGCAGTTTCTACGCGGTGACGCATCTGGCGCTGGCGACGGCGATTTCGCTGAGCTTCACCCGGCCGCTGATTTTTATTTTTCTGGCGGTGCTGTTTCTCGGCGAGATCATCCGCTGGCGGCGCTGGACGGCGACGATCATCGGATTCATCGGCGTTATGATTATGGTGCGCCCCGGCACCGAAGCCTTCGAGTTCGCCGCCGTGGTCGGCATCTTGGGCGCGGCGTTCGGCGCGGCCAACCACGCCTTTATCAAGGTTCTGACGAAAACGGAGCATCAGCTGACGGTGCTGTTTTATCCGACCCTGGCGAACGCGATCGTTTTGCTGGTTCCGGCGATTTACGTCTGGGTCATGCCGACATGGCAGCAATTCACGATGATGTTTCTGGTCGCGGTGATTTTGGCCGGGACGCAAGCATGCATTTTTCAGGCTTACAAAGCCGGCGAGGGAACGGCGGTGTCACCGTTCCAGTATTCCCGCCTGTTGTTCGGCGGCCTGATCGGGTTTTTTGTTTTCAGCGAGGTGCCCGACATTTGGACGTTCGTCGGCGCGCTCGTTATCATCGGCTCGGGCTTCTATATCGCGCGCCGCCAGATGCGCGTCCGCAAGGAACGCGGGCAAGAAGAGCCGCCGAAGAGAGAAGGCGCTTAACGCTTTTCCAGAAGATTGACGCGCAAGGGCTGGTCGAAGGCATATCCTTCGTCGCTAGGCCGTCCGGTTTTGTAAAAGACGTCGCGCAGCAGGCCGGCCTTCTCGATAAAACGCGTTTCCTTTTTCGGATCGATCCGGACTGCGCGTTCGCGATAGGAGTCGAAATCCTTGTAGGCGTTGGTCTTGGTAAAGAAAAACTCGCGGCTTTCCTTCATCCTGGTTTGTGCGATCCTTTTGAGTGCCCGGAAGGCCGAGGCGCGGATTTGGGTTTCGTCCTTGAACGGCCGGCTGAGCTCGAAGCTCGGCCCCTCGGCGAGCGGTTCGGCGATGTAAAGCGTGCCGTCGGGTTTCAGAACCCTGTCGGCTTCCTCGAGCGCCGCCAGTTGCAAGTCCTCCGGCACGTGATGCAGGGAATTGTTGTAGATGACGATATCGATGCCGGCGTCATCGAACGGCAGCTTCTCGCCGCCCGCCATGACATAAGTTTCCGCACCGGGCTCGAAGGTGAGGATTTTGGCGATCTGCTTCGGATTCGGATCGACGCCGGTCACGACGCCGCCGTGCTTGGCGATGAAGCGGGTGATCTGGCCGTCGCCGCAGCCGATGTCGAGAATGCGCTTGCCCGCCACGTCGAGGGTATCGACGATGGCCTGGGCGGGAGATTTCTGGACGTTTTTCGTGGTCATGGAAGCGGTGCTGGCCATGTGCGGGAGCCTTCGGTTAAAACCGTGATAGGATCGTCTATTGAAGATATATGTCTAAAACGGGGGATAGGGAAGTAGGCCGTGACGGAAAGTTTCAGCGATATCCGCGAGTCGGTGCGGGCGCTTTGCGCGGGTTTTCCCGGAGAGTATTGGCGGGCGCTTGACGAAAAGCGGGCCTATCCGGCGGAATTCGTCCAGGCGTTGACGAAATCAGGCTTCCTTGCCGTTCTCATCCCGGAAGAATACGGCGGCAGCGGACTCGGCGTGGCCGCCGCCGGAGCCATCCTCGAGGAAATCAACAAAAGCGGCTGCAACGGCGGCGCCTGCCATGCCCAGATGTACACCATGGGCACGGTGTTGCGCCACGGCAGCGACGCGCAAAAACAAGCCTATCTGTCGAAGATCGCCGCCGGTGAATTACGCTTGCAGGCGTTCGGCGTGACGGAGCCGAGCAGCGGCACCGATACCAGCCAGATTCGCACCACCGCCGTCAAGGACGGCGACGGATACGTGATCAACGGCCAGAAAGTGTGGACATCGCGTGCCGAGCATTCCGATCTTTTATTGTTGCTCGCGCGCACCACGCCGCGCGACAAGGCCTCGAAACGCTACGACGGCCTGTCGGTGTTTCTGATCGACATGCAACAGGCGCAAAAGAACGGGCTCACGATCCGGCCCCTGAAGGCGATGATCAATCACGCCACCACGGAGTTGTTTTTCGACGATTTGCGCAT
>JAVJPD010000510.1:0-5011 GCA_040216475.1 Rhodospirillales bacterium | reverse complement strand
TCCGCGCAGGTCGGAATCTGTCCGGGCGGCGGCGGTTCGCGAAACAAGCAGCGGTAGCACGGATGATCGCCCGGCTCGTACGCCTTGTAGGTCGAGACTTGGCCGTCGAAGCGTAAAATCGCCCCGCTCACCAGGGTTTTCTTGGCGAAGTAACTCGCGTCGTTCGCCAAAAACCGGGTCGGGAAATTGTCGCTGCCGTCGGCGATGATGTCATAGTCCGCAAACAACGACAGTGCGTTCTCGGCGGTCAATCTTTCATTGTAGGCGATGACGTCGACATCCGGGTTGATGCGTTTGAGCGTCGCCCGTGCGCTCGCGACCTTGGGGGTGTCGATGCTGGCGGTGTCGTGCGCGATCTGGCGTTGCAGATTGGAAAGATCGACGGTGTCGTTGTCGATCACGCCGAGGGTGCCGACGCCGGCGGCGGCGAGATACATCAGGACCGGCGAGCCGAGTCCGCCGGCGCCGATCACCAGCACCTTGGCGTTCATGAGCTTTTCCTGGCCCGCGCCGCCGACCTCGTTCAACAGGATGTGGCGCGCGTAGCGCTTGATCTGGGTTTCGGAAAAATCCATGGCGGTACAGCGTTGCGTTTCGGCTTTAAAAAACCGGCGGCCGGTTCCGTTATTGCAGGCCGAGGCCGTCGTACAGCTCGGTCGAGAGATAGCGTTCCGCCGAAGACGGCAGGATCACGACGATCTTCTTGCCCGCCATCTCGGGGCGCAGGCCGACCTCGATCCCGGCGGCGAGCGCGGCGCCCGAGGAGATGCCGCACGGCACGCCTTCGAGGCGCGAGGCTTCGCGCGCGATGTTAAAGGACGTTTCGTTGCCGATGCGGATGATCTCGTCAATCACGTCGGTGTTGAGGATCGCCGGCACGAAACCGGCGCCGATGCCGGAAATCTTATGCACGCCCGGCACGCCGCCGGACAAGACGGGACTGTCCTCGGGCTCGACCGCGATGATCCGGATGCCCGGCTTGCGCGCCTTCAGCACCTCGCCGACGCCGGTGATGGTGCCGCCGGTGCCGACGCCGGAAATGATCGCGTCGACGTCGCCGCCGGTGTCGATCCAAATCTCCTCCGCCGTGGTGCGCCGGTGAATGTCCGGGTTCGCCGGGTTCTCGAACTGCTGCAGCATGTAGGCGTCCGGCGTCTGGTCGACGATCTCCTGGGCGCGGCTGATCGAGCCGGTCATGCCCTGGGCCGCCGGAGTCAGTTCCAGCTCGGCGCCGAGCAGCGCCAGCAGCTTGCGCCGTTCCAGCGAATGGCTTTCCGACATCACGATGATCAAACGGTAACCCTTGGCGGCGCACACGAAGGCAAGCCCGATACCGGTGTTGCCGGACGTCGGCTCGACCAGGACGGAGCCCGGCTTGATGCGCCCGGCGGCCTCGGCGGCCTCGATCATGGCAAGCCCGATCCGGTCCTTGACCGAGGACAGCGGATTGAAGAACTCGCACTTGCCGATGATCTCGGCCTTACAGCCGTGCGCGGCGGCGAGCTTGGGCAGGCGGACCAGCGGCGTCGCGCCGATGGTTTCGATCATGTTGTCGTAAATCCGGCCCCGGCAGTCGACGTTGGATTCGCCGGCGGTTTTATTCTGGTTCGGCTGGCTCATGACGTATCCTGTGCGTGCTCTCGGTGTGGCTCCCTGGCCTGATCGTGATAGCGTGCCGGGCCCCTGCTCCACAAGCCCGATCCGCGCTTCCGTTCGTCCGGCGGCGGAAACGCGACCGATTCGCCGGAAATCAGATCGAATAATCGATCTTGAGCCGCCCGGCGCTGTCGATTCCGGCTTGCGCCGCCCGGGTGCAGAGATCGTCGACGGTGACGGCGTCGAGCCGCTCCATGACTTCGCCGCGCAATTCCTGCCACAGCGGGCGCACCACCTCGACGCCGAGGTTCGAGCCGCCGTTGTCGTCGTCCAGAACGTCGTTCGTTTCCATGGTGCCGACCACGCGCACGATGTCGCCGACGGAAATGCGCCGGCGCTCGCGCGCGAGCCGATAGCCGCCGCGCGGGCCGCGCATGCCGATCAGAATCTTCTCGCGCACCAGCAATTGCAGCGCCTGTTCCAGATAACGCCGCGGGATGCCCTGGCGGGCGGTGATGTCGCGGCTTTGCACGGGTTCGCTGCCGGCATTGTAGGCGATGTCGAGCACCGCCTCGATGGCATAGAGCATCTTTTTCGAGAGCCGCAGCATGTCAGCGCCCTGCCTTATGCAATCCGGTCGAGCCGAAACCGCCCTCGCCGCGCATGCTTTCGGACAGCGCGTCCGTTTCCCGCCACGCGAGCGTGCTCACCGGGCCGATCACCATCTGCGCGATGCGCATGCCGCGCTCGACCGTGAACGGCTCCTCGCCGAGATTGACGAGAATGACCTGAATCTCGCCGCGGTAATCGGCGTCGATGGTGCCGGGGCTGTTAAGCACGGTGACGCCGTTCTTGAGCGCGAGTCCCGAGCGCGGGCGCACCTGCGCCTCGTAGCCGTCGGGCAGCGCGATGGCGATGCCCGAGGCGATCAGCGCGCGCTTGCCGGGTGCGATGGCGACCGGCTCGGAAACGGCGGCGAGCAGATCGACGCCGCTGCTCGCGGGCGTTGCGTAGGCCGGCAGATCGAGATCGCGGGCATGGGGAAGGCGTTGAACCGCCACGACGATTTCATTCGTCATGATGCCGCGTCCAGGTGATCCGCGATCAGAAACGCGAGCTTGTCGGCGACGGCCTGCTTGCCGAGGCGCGGCCAGGAGTCTTCGCCGCGTGCCGTGATCAGGTGAACGGTGTTGTCGTCGGCGCCGAAAGCGCCGCGGCTTACGTCGTTGGCGACGATCCAGTCGCAGCCCTTGCGTTCGCGCTTGGCATGCGCGTTCCCGATCACGTTCTCGGTCTCGGCGGCGAAGCCGACGACGAGGCGCGGTCGCGTTACCCCCGCCGCGCTGAGGCTTGCCAGAATGTCCGGGTTCTCGGCGAGCGTGAAAACCGGCGGTTTGTTGCGCCTGTCTTTTTTGAGTTTCGCCTCGGCCGGTTTGTCGATACGCCAATCGGCGACGGCGGCGGCGCAGACCGCGACGTCGAGCGGGGCGTCGGCATCGCGGGCATGAAGGCAGGCTTCGAACATTTCCCGCGCGGTTTCGACGTGAATGACGGTCACGCCCTCGGGATCGGGCTCGGCCGACGGCCCGGAAACAAGCGTCGTCGCCGCACCCATGCGCCGCAACGCCTTGGCGATGGCGTGGCCCTGCTTGCCCGACGATCGGTTGGCGATGTAGCGCACCGGATCGATCGGCTCATGGGTCGGGCCGCTGGTGACGAGGGCGGTGCGGCCGTTCAGGCGTTCGGCGCGGCGAAAAAAATTTTCGATCTCGGCCAGGATCTCCAGCGGCTCAGCGAGGCGACCCAGGCCCGATTCACCGCGCTCGGCCATCTCGCCGGCGCCGGGGCCGATGCGGATCAGCCCGCGCTGCTCGAGGGCTTTGACGTTCGCTTGCGTCGCCGCGTGGCTCCACATGCGCCCGTTCATCGCCGGCACGATCATCACCGGCTTGTCGGTCGCGAGCAGGCACGTGCTGGCGAGATCGTCGGCGATGCCCTGCGCCATCTTGGCCAAAATGTTCGCGGTCGCCGGCGCGACCACGAGCAGGTCGGCTTCCCGCGACAATCGGATATGGCCGATCTCGCTTTCATCCGTAAGCGAGAACAGATCCTGGTACACCTTCTGCTCGCTGAGCGTCGCAACCGAAAGGGGCGTGACGAATTCGGCTCCGGACTTAGTCAGGATGCAGCGCACGCTCACGCCGCGCTCCTTGAGGCGGCGGATCAGTTCCAGGCATTTGTAGGCGGCGATGCCGCCCGAAATGATCAGCAGAATGCGCTTGCCGTTCAGCAACGACTTAAACTCCCGGGGCGAAGGCGTTTGGCCTTTATATTTAACGTAATTATTGTGTGATTATAACCGGCCCCGGAAAGAAAACGCGATACCTAATTGATACGGAACCGCTTTTCCGGCCGGGCCGGGCCGAAACCGGCGGAACGGCTAGGCCGGAACGGGAGAATGCTGCTACCCTGCGGAGCTCAAGGAAGACAGTAAAGGCTGAAGGCGTGCGGCTTATCCTCTATCCGACCGGCGATGTCCGTCCGACCGTGCGTGCCGCACCCGCCGCGCGCGATTGGATGGACGCGACGCCGCAGTCCTATGCCTATCGCTGCCTGCCCTTGAACATCGCCAACGCGCACGGCTGGGAGGTGCTCTCGCCCTCCACGTTCGAGGTCCGCTGGAACGGCGGGCCCAGCAAGGAGGATCTCGCCGTCACGCCGCTCGCCGGCACGTTCTTGCCGACCTCGCATTTCGGCTCGGGCATCCTCACGTTTCATCCCGGCTATTTGATGCGCACCGAGCCGGGCCACAACCTATGGGTCACCGGCCCGGTCAACCGCCCGAAGGACGGCATCGCGCCCTTGAGCGGCGTCGTCGAAACCGATTGGGCGCCCTATACCTTCACGATGAACTGGGTGATGACCCGCCGCAATACGACGGTGCGTTTCGAGGCGGGCGAGCCGTTCTGCTTTTTCTTTCCCGTGGTGCGCGGCATGGTCGAAAGCGTCGAGCCGGAACTGCGCGATTTGGAAGAAGACCCTGAAACCCTGAAGCATTACCGCGACTGGAGCGCGTCGCGGCGTACCTTCAACGAAGAATTGAAAGAACCCGAATCGGCCGCGCGCAAGCAGAAGTGGCAGAAAAAATATTATCTCGGCGAACGGCCCGACGGCGAAGCGGGCGACGCCGAACACCAGATCAAACTGCACGTAAAAGAGATTGCGGACAAACGCGCCTCGAAAAAGAACAAATAATTTTTAGAGCCGGTCATGGTTGGTCGGAATCGGCATTTTGGCCCGTGCCAACTCGCCTTGGCGAAGCCGGGATGGTCGGCAACCGGCGATCCGGCAACCATGTGAATCGGCTCTAGGTTATTGATATAGATCGGATTCACATGATTTATCGGAACAGAAT
>JAVJPD010000509.1:0-4476 GCA_040216475.1 Rhodospirillales bacterium | reverse complement strand
GTTTGGGTCAAGCCGGGTCCCGGCAAGATTCAAATCAACGGCAAGGACGCGGTGCAGTATTTCGCGCGGCCCGTGCTGCAGATGATCATCAACCAGCCGTTCGAAGTCTCCGGCCGCAAGGGCGAATTCGACGTCGTCTGCACCGTGACCGGCGGCGGTCTGTCGGGCCAGGCGGGCGCGGTTCGTCACGGCATCAGCAAGGCGCTGGTTCTTTATGAACCGGCGCTGCGCAAGGTCCTCAAGAAACAGGGCTTCCTGACCCGCGATTCCCGCGTCGTCGAGCGTAAGAAGTACGGCCGCGCCAAAGCGCGACGTAGCTTCCAGTTCTCGAAACGATAAACCGCAAGGATTTCCACGCAATCAAGGGCGTCCCGCGCGGGACGCCCTTTTTGTTTGCGCCTTTTGTTTGATTTGAGGGAAGGGCAAGGCTATGAGCAAGGACATGAAACGGATCAGGATCGCCATTATCGGGGCCAGCGGCTACACGGGCGCGGAGCTCGTGCGCTTGCTCGCGCGCCATCCGAACGCGCAATTGAGCGCGCTGACGGCCGACCGCAACGCGGGCAAGCCGGTTTCCGACGTGTTTCCTCATCTCGGCGGCCTGGAGCTGCCCGACATGGTGAAGAAGGAGGACGTCGATTGGTCCGCCGTCGACGTCGTGTTCTGCTGCCTGCCGCACGGGACGACGCAAGAATTCATCGCCGAGTTGCCGGATCATTTGAAGGTGATCGACCTGTCGGCGGATTTCCGTCTGAAGAACGTGAACACCTACGCCGAGTGGTACGGCCACGCCCACAGGGCGCCGGCGCTGCAGAAGGAGGCGGTCTACGGCATTACCGAGCTGGCGCGCGATGCGATTAAGAAAGCGCGGCTGGTGGCGAACCCGGGGTGTTATCCGACGTCGGTGCAATTGCCGCTGGTGCCGCTGATCGCGGCCGGAAAGATCGAAACGGATGCCATCATCATAGACGCGAAGTCCGGCGTGTCGGGTGCGGGCCGCGCGGCCAAGGAAGCGACGTTGTTCGCGGAAGTCTCCGAAGGCATTCACGCCTACGGGGTGGCGTCGCACCGCCACGCGCCCGAGATCGAGCAGGGTCTGAGCGCGGCGGCGGGCGCGGACGTGATCGTCAACTTCACGCCGCATCTGATGCCGATGAACCGGGGCATCCTCGCAAGCATTTATGTTTCGATGAAGAAGGGCGTGAGCGCCGAAGACCTGCACGCGACCCTCAGCGAGCGTTACGCGGGCGAAGCATTCGTGCGCGTATTGCCGATGGGGGCGACGCCGCACACCCGCCACGTGCGCGGCTCGAACCATTGCCTGATCGGCGTGGTGGCGGATCGGATTCCCGGAAGGGCAATCGTCGTTTCCGTGATCGACAATCTGGTGAAGGGCGCCTCGGGTCAGGCGGTGCAGAACATGAACCTGATCTGCGGCCTGCCGGAAACCGCCGGCCTCGAACAGGAACCGCTGTTTCCGTAAAACTACTAAATATTGTGTTAGGAGCCGGCGCTCTTGACATTCCCTATGATTTTGCCCTATGTTCGTATAAATAAGAACTTAAGGCACAATTCCGTGCGCCTTGCGAACAATAGGAAGAAACTCATGGAGATGAGTAAAGAGCAATTTCAGAGTTATCTGGATCGGCTGAATTTAAGCCCCTCAGATTTTGCAAAATTGATAGGGGTTACGTCTCGGACTGTCAATTTTTGGGCGTCAGGCGAACGCTCAGTTCCTGGCCCAGTTCAAGCATATCTCAGATTATTTGAAACGCTTCCAAAAGCACTTCGCGAGATCGAATTGCGAAATATAGCAAAGGAGAAAACGATGCTACTCGAAGGAATTTATGGAGTTATGTATACCGGCCAAAACATGAATTGGGGGTATGCAATGCTCATTTTTGTGGATGGAAAGGTGATGGGATCTGTTGCCGATGGTGGCAAGTACGTTGGTTTCTATCACTATAATGATCAAAGAGGAAAGATTGAGACGGAGGTTAAAGTTAGAATCCCTCCTGGTGTAGCAACGGTAACTGGTGTTCCTGCACAGCCATTTGAAGTTGCGTTTAATGCGCGCGCTTCATTTCTTCCTGCAGTCAATAACGAAGATGTAATTGTTAATACTGATACGGGCCCCGTAAACGCGCGGATTAATTTTTTGCGTTCGTTGCCTGAATAAAAAAGGCCTGCAATTGGAGTGATCCCACTGCAGGCCTTTTATGAAACAAAAGCTGTTTCATTTTTGAGCAAAATGAACTTAGCGGCCAATGTTTCATTCGTAAAGGGGGATCACGCATTTATCAGAGGGGGGGGGTGTCATGAAAAGGCAACGTTCACCACGAATGACTCCAGACTTAGCCGCTAAAGTTAAATTTTTGGTGGAAAAACAGGGCTTGTTCCAGCATCAAGCTGCGGCGAGGCTTGGCATTAATCAAGGACGTGTCAGCGAAGTCATGAATAAAAAACGTTTCGCTGACGTTGAAACACCTCAACAGATTACCTTTGATTTCAACTAAACTCTTTTTATATGGCGGGCGATCATTGGCCCGCCATATAAAAGCCTAAACGTCCAGTTCCTTCACGAACTGGGCGTGTTCTTGGATGAAGGCGTAGCGCAGCTCCGGCTTGCGCCCCATCAGGCTTTCGACCAGCTCCGAGGTCGGGTCGAGCTTCGGCTTGGCCTTGCTTTTTTTACCGGAGGCGGCTTGCGGCACCGGCCTGAGGCTGCCCTCGAGGGTGACTTGCAGCAGCAGCCGTTTGTTCGGGTCCATGGTGGTTTCCTTGAGCTGCGACGCCGGCATTTCGCCGAGGCCCTTGAAGCGGCTGATCTCGACCTTGCCGCGCCCGCTGAATTCCTTCTTCAGCAGCTCGTCCTTGTGCTTGTCGTCGCGCGCGTACAGGGTCTTGGCGCCCTGGGTGAGGCGATAGAGCGGCGGGATCGCGAGGTACAAATGCCCGCCTTCGATCAGGCCGGTCATCTCTTTAAAGAAAAACGTCATCAGCAGCGAGGAGATGTGCGCGCCGTCGACGTCGGCGTCGGTCATGATGATGATCTTCTCGTAGCGCAGCTTGCTCTCGTCGAAATGCCCGCGCGTGCCGCACCCGAGCGCCTCGATCAGATCGGAAAGCTCCTGGTTCGCCATCAGCTTGTCGGTGGTGGCGGACGCCACGTTGAGGATCTTGCCGCGCAACGGCAGAATGGCTTGTGTGCGCCGGTCGCGCCCCTGTTTTGCGGAGCCGCCGGCGGAGTCGCCCTCGACGATGAAAATCTCGGTGCCGTCCGCGTTGCCCGCGGTGCAGTCGGTGAGCTTGCCGGGGAGCCTCAATTTGCGGGTCGCGCTCGATCGTTTGACCTCGCGCTGCTGGCGCTGCAGGCGGCGGTCTTCCGAACGGCGCACCGCGTAATCGAGCAGCGCCCGCGCGGTCGCGGTGTCCGACGTCAGCCAGTGTTCGAAATGATCGCGCAGGCTGTTCTCGACCAGGCGGGCCGCTTCGACGGTCGCGAGCTTCTCCTTGGTCTGGCCCTGGAACTGCGGGTTGGGGATGAACACCGACAGCATGACGCAGGCGCCGCCGAGAATGTCGTCCGCGTTGATGTTCTTGGCGTTCTGCTTCTGCCCCAACCGTTCGGCATAAGAGCGTATGGCCTTGTAAAGCGCCGCGCGAAAACCGGTTTCGTGGGTGCCGCCTTGCGGCGTGCCGACCGTGTTGCAGTAGGAATTGAAGAACGGATCTTCGTCGGCGGGCCAGGCGACGGCCCATTCGACTTTTCCGGTGCCGCCGTTGAGCTTGCCGGTGCCGGCGAACGGCCTGTCGGTGACGGTGGCGCGGCCTTCGAGGGCGGAAGCGAGATAATCGGACAGGCCGCCCGGGAAGTGCAGGGTCGCTTTTTCGGGCGTGTCGTCGTTCTTTTTCAGCAACTTCGGATCGCACGACCAGGTGATCTTTACGCCGCGGAACAGATAGGCTTTCGAGCGCGCGAGGCGGTAAAGCCGCGCCGGTTCGAACGATAATGTATCGCCGAAAATCTCCGGATCGGGATGAAAAACGATGACGGTGCCGCGCCGGTTGCTGACCTTGCCTTGATTTTTGAGCGCCGAGGTCGGCTTGCCTCGCTTGTAGGTCTGCACCCACAATTGCTGATCGCGCGCGACCTCGACCGTGAGGTCGTCCGACAGCGCGTTGACGACCGAGAGGCCGACGCCGTGCAGGCCGCCGGAGGTTTCGTAGGCCTTGCCGCCGAATTTGCCGCCCGAGTGCAGGGTGGTCATGATCACTTCGAGGGCGGATTGTTTCTTGAACTTGGGGTGCGGGTCGGTCGGGATGCCGCGGCCGTTGTCCTTCATCTCGACGCCGGCAACGTCATCACCGTGAAGGACAACGGCCGCGGCATCCCGACCGACCCGCACCCCAAGTTCAAGAAACAATCCGCCCTCGAAGTGATCATGACCACCCTGCACTCGGGCGGCAAATTCG
>JAVJPD010000508.1:0-1889 GCA_040216475.1 Rhodospirillales bacterium | reverse complement strand
CCATGCCGCCGGTGTTGCGCTCGCGTTCAAAATTCGCGGCGAGCAACGGGCTGCTGTCAGCGTTTGCGGCGACGGCGCGACCTCGAAAGGCGATTTTTACGAAGCGATCAATCTTGCCGGAGCTTGGCAGTTGCCGGTCGTGTTCGTGATCAACAACAACCGCTGGGCGATTTCGATGCCGCGTGCCAAGCAGACGGCGGCAAAAACCTTGGCGCAAAAAGCCATCGCAGCCGGCTTCGAGGGAGAACAGGTCGACGGCGACGACGTGATCGCGGTCCGTTTCGTCATGGAGCAGGCCTTGAAACGCGCCCGCCGCGATGGCCGCCCGCATCTGGTGGAAGCCATAACGTATCGCTTGACCGATCATACGACCGCCGATGACGCCACGCGTTATCGAGACGACGTGGAAGTGAGCCGGCACTGGCAGGAAGACCCGCTGACCCGTTTGCGGACTTATCTGACGGCGCAAAAGGTCTGGAGCCCGGAAGACGAACAGGGCTTGATCGCCGAAACGGCGGCAGCGGTCGAGCAGGCCGCCGAGGACTATCTGGCGACGCCGCCGGCACCGCCGGAGACGATATTCGATTATGTGTTTGAGACCCTGCCCACGGCCTTGGCGGGACAGCGCGAACGGGTTTTAGCGCAGCGAACGGAGAATGCCGATGCCGACGGTTAATTTGCTGGAAGCCGTTCGCATGGCTTTGGGCCGGGCCATGGAGGAAGAAGAGCGGGTGCTGGTCCTCGGCGAGGATGTCGGCATCGACGGCGGCGTTTTCCGTGCGACCGACGGCTTGTTCAAGCGCTTCGGCGCCGAACGGGTGCGCGATACGCCGATTGCGGAAACCGTCATCGCCGGGGTGTGTGTCGGTTTGGCGGCGCAGGGGTTCAGGCCGGTCGGCGAGATCCAATTCATGGGGTTTATCTATTCGGCCATGGATCAATTGGTGAATCATGCCTCGCGTTTGCGCAACCGGACTCGCGGCCGTTTAACCTGCCCGATGGTGTTGCGCGCGCCTTACGGCGGCGGTATTCACGCCATCGAACATCATTCGGAAAGTATGGAGGCGATGTTTGCGCATATACCCGGCTTGCGGGTGGTGATCCCATCTTCGCCGGCGCGTGCCTACGGATTGCTGCTGGCGGCAATCCGCGATCCCGATCCGGTGTTGTTTCTGGAACCGAAACGCATCTACCGCGCCATCGAGGAAGAGATCGAGGACAACGGCGAAGCCTTGCCGCTTGACACTTGTTTCGTGTTGCGCGAGGGCACGGACCTGAGTTTGATCACCTGGGGCGCGATGATGATCGAAACCTTGGCGGCGGCGGAAACGCTGGCGGAGCAAGGCATCGAGTGCGACGTCATCGACGTCGCCACCCTCAAGCACGCCGACATGCCGGCGATCACGGCATCGGTCGAGAAGACCGGACGCTGTGTGATCGTGCATGAAGCCCCGCTGACGGGCGGCTTCGGCGCGGAAATCGCCGCCCGGCTGGCCGATGAAGGGTTGACGCATTTGCGCGCGCCCGTCAAACGGGTCGCCGGCCTGGATACCGTGATGCCGTACCCAAGACTCGAGTCCCATTACATGCCGAGTGCGGCGCGCATTCTCGAGGCGGCCCAAGACGTATTGGCATACTCATGAACGAGTCCGTTTTTCGGTTGCCCGATCTCGGCGAAGGCCTGCACGACGCGGAGGTGGTCGCCTGGCATGTGTCCGTCGGCGATCACGTGGTCAAGAATCAGCCGCTGGTATCGGTCGAAACCGATAAGGCGGTGGTGGAAGTGCCGTCGCCGCGCGCGGGGCATATCGTGAAGCTCTATGGCGATGTCGGCGATCATATCGCGGTCGGAAGCCCGCTGGTCGATTTCGAGGAAGGGCCGCACAAGG
>JAVJPD010000507.1:0-1120 GCA_040216475.1 Rhodospirillales bacterium | reverse complement strand
GTATTCGAAGAATTTCATCAGGTTGAGCGCGGCGTCCTTGGCGCTGTCCCGGTCCGACAGCACCACGACGGCGGCCGAGCCGATAAAGCAGCCGTGCTTTTCCAACGTGCCGAAATCGAGCGGGATGTCGGCCATGGATGCGGGCAGAATGCCGCCCGAGGCGCCGCCGGGAAGATATCCTTTGAAGGTATGGCCGTCGGCCATACCCCCGCAAAACTCGTTCAGCAGTTCGTTCATGGTGATGCCGGCGGGGGCGAGCTTGACGCCGGGCTCCTTGACCCGGCCCGACACGGAAAAGCTGCGCAGGCCCTTGTGGCCGTTGCGGCCGTGCCCGGCGAACCAGTCCGCGCCCTTTTCGACGATGTCGCGCACCCAAAACAGCGTTTCGACGTTGTTCTCGAGCGTCGGGCGGCCGAATAGGCCGACCTCGGCGATGTAGGGCGGGCGGTGGCGCGGCAGGCCGCGCTTGCCTTCGATGCTTTCGATCATCGCGGATTCTTCGCCGCAGATGTAGGCGCCGGCGCCCCGGCGCAGATGAATTTTCGTCATCTTATCGAGACCGGCTTTTTCGATTTCGGCGATTTCTTTTTTCAGGACTTCTCGCAGCGCCGGGTATTCGTCGCGCAGGTAGAAATACACGTCGGTCGCCTCGACCGCCCAGGCGCCGATCAGCATGCCTTCGAGCGCGCGGTGCGGATCGCGCTCCAGATAGTAGCGGTCCTTGAAGGTGCCCGGCTCGCCTTCGTCTCCGTTGACCGCCATGACGCGGGGGCCCGGATAGCTGCGCACGATCGACCATTTGCGCCCGGTGGGGAAACCGGCGCCGCCGAGGCCGCGCAGGCCCGAGTCGCTCATGATTTTGATAATGTCGTCCGGCGTGCGCTTGCCGTTCAGGCAATCCTTGAAAAGTCCGTAGCCGCCGTCGCCGATATAGGCATCGAAGTTGCGGTACGGCGGCAGGTGCGGATGGGTGTCTTTCTTGTCGACCATGCCCTTGATGGACTCGGCGGTGGCATTCAAGGCGTGGTTGTGGCCGACTTCGGCGACCGGGGCGCATTCGCAGCGGCCCATGCAGGGCGCGGCGACCACGCGCACGTCTTTTCCTAAAAGCCCCGGGAGG
>JAVJPD010000506.1:0-6366 GCA_040216475.1 Rhodospirillales bacterium | reverse complement strand
GGCATTCTGATCGTCGAATTCGCCAATCAGTTGCGCGACGAAGGCAAGGCCGTGCGCGAGGCCCTGCTCGACGCCATCACGATCCGCCTGCGGCCCATCTTGATGACCGCGGTTTCCACCGCCGCCGGCGCGATTCCGTTGATTCTGGCGAGCGGCGCCGGCGCGGAAAGCCGGGCCGCCCTCGGTATCGTGATCTTTTCAGGAATCATCACGGCCACGATTCTGACGCTTTATATCGTGCCCGTGTTCTACGCTCGTTTCGCGCCATATACGAAATCGCCCGGCTACATCGCCGCCGTGATCAGACGCCTGCGCCGGGAACGCCCCGAGGCGACGCCCGCGGAATAGCCGCGGCGATCTGGATTCAAAAACCCCGTTTCTCGGGCGGCTTGCCCGTGAACTTATGCAGGCGCAGCTTGAGGGGCTTACCGAGCCACATCGCGTGATCGGTGTGATCGGCGACCACGTCCTCGTCCAATTGCGGGTGCACCAGGATCGACAAGCCGTTGCGGTTCAGCGCCAGCCACGGCACGACCTTGGAGAATTTTTGCGCGGTGAACCAAATCAGATACATCGGGCACGGATGCGGCCCGACGGGGCCGTCATGCCAGCGGCCGATCTTGATGCCGCTGCCCTCGCCCAGACTTTTTTTGACCTTGGTGCGCAGCGCCGAAGCCCGGCGTTTCGATTCGCCGTTGAAATAGACATGTGCATGGTAGGTTTTGATCGTCGATACGTCGGCTTTCGCTTTCGCCATGAAAAACTCCCTGCAAGCTTCCGCCCGGCCCGCTTCGAAGCCGGGGGCATCTCTCCCGCGAGAATCATGCCACAAAAACCCGGTTTCGCAAAACCGGGAAAGCCGGGTTAAGAACCCGTTAGGCCGCAACCGGCTACACTGCGCGCCGGGCCGTTTCGCCCATGAATTTTTGCCCACGAATTTTCGGCCACGAACCGCACGGCCACGGAACCGGTATGACGGCAACGCAACCCGAAGGGCTCTTTCTTCAATCGGGAACCGCCTATCAGGAACTCGATCAGGAAAGTTACGTCCACGTCATCTCGAGCGACATGGCGGCGGCCTTGAGCGGGGCCGGCGCGCCGTGCCGCCCCGTCAATCTTCTCAACGCCGACGACGTTCAGCGCGTCGCCGCGGCCATCGTCGAGCCGCCCGATTTCCTTCTGACCCTGAACCTGATGCCGCTCGGTTTCATGCTGAACGACCGCCATTACGCCGATCTGCTTTCGTGCAAGGTGTTCTGTCTGTGCCTCGACAGCCCTATCCGCCTCGCCGATCTGTTTGCGCCGGGACGGTTCGAACGATTGCACGATTTCTATTTCGGGATTCTCGAAGACTCCCATCGCGCCCTGCTCGAAGAACACGGCATCGCGCCGGACAGGATTTTCCCGTTTCCCCACGGCGGCCCGCCGGTCGACGAAAATGCGCCCGCGTTCGGCGAACGCGGCGTCGATATCATGTTTTCGGGCGGCATCGGCGCCGCCGAGACACCGGACGCTTTTTTCGACCGCATCGGCATTCACGATACCGGCCTGCGCAAAGCTCTCGAGGACGCCGCCGAAAACACCCTCGCCGGCGCGGGCGACGTCGTCGCGTGCATCGGCACGGCTTTTTGCGATCACGGCATAGAGCCGAACGATTCGTTCGACCGCGCCGCCGTGTTCGAGGACGTCGACGCCTGGACGCGCACCCTGCGCCGCCATCGCCTGTTCGCCGCCCTGAAAAATCTCGAAATTCATTTTCACGGCAAATTCGACGAATCGTTCGTGACGGCGCAGCCGAACGGCGTCTTCCACGAGCCGGTTTCCTACCGGCGCGTGATCGAGCTGTCCAAGAACGCGAAGATCACCGTCAACGATACGATCAACCTGATGGACAGTGCCCTGTTCCGCTTCTATTACGCGCTCGCCGACGGCTGCCTGATGGCGACGGAAACCAACACCTTCATCGCCGCCGAATTCGAAGACGGCGTACACGCGATTCATCTCGATGCCCGCAAAGGCGATAACGCCGACAAAATCGAAGCGTGTTTGCGCGACCCCACCCGCGGCCGACGGATCGTGGCGGCCGCGCAAGCGCGCTATCGCGAGCGGCACACCTGGGCGGCGCGCATGCCGGCTCTATTGCGGTGCATCCGCGCCTGAAACCGGCTATAGTTGCCGCCGGCGGACAGGCGGACCGACTTTACATGACCAAAACGATTTTCTTCACGGCGTTTCTCGGCTTCTCGGTTCTTTGCGCCGGTTTCCCGCCGCACGCCGCCGAGGCCGCGTCGGGCCGGGAACTGTCCGAGGAACGGTGCGCCAGCTGCCACGGAACCCGCGGCGTCAGCGCCAACGATCTCATTCCCAACCTGCGCTGCCAGAAAAAGAAATATCTGGTGCGCCAGTTGCAGCGGTTTCAAATCTCCGGTCACGGTGTGAAGGACTTGAAGGACATCACGCCGCGCTCCGATCTCATCATGGACGAGATCGCCAAGTCGCTGACCTACGGCGACATCGTGAAGATCGCGAATTTTTACGCGACCGAGATTTGCCGGGAATAAGCCGCGCGCCCGCTTAAACGGCCGTTACCGTTTCGATCGGCCCTTCGGCGCGGTGATGGATGAACTGATCGAGATACGCATTCCCCGAATTTTCCGCTTCTTCCGCCGGCCCCAGCCACACCAGCCGTCCCTCGTGCAGCATCGCGATCCGGTCCGCGACTTTTTTCACGCCGACCATGTCACTGTTGATCGTCACCGCCGTAGCGCCGAGCTCCTGCACGTTTTTCAGGATCAGATCGTTGATGACGTTGCTCATGATCGGATCGAGCCCGGCCGTCGGCTCGTCGAGAAAAACGATCTCCGGGTCCGCCGCGATGGCGCGCGCGATGCCGACGCGCTTTTGCATGCCGCCCGAAAGCTCCGAGGGCAGCAGATCGGCATCGCCCGGCGCCAAGCCGACCGCCCGGAGTTTCGTAATGGCCAATTCGCGGGCCTGCGCCCGGCTCATCGCTTTTTGCTGCAGCAGCCGGAAACATACGTTTTCCCAAACGCTCAAACTATCGAACAGCGCCGAGCGCTGGAACAGAACGCCGAAGCGATTGAGCATCTTCATCCGCTCGGTGTCGTTCAGATCGACGGTCTCTTCGCCGTCGATGCGGATGCTGCCCCGCTCGGGATGAACGAGCCCCATGACGGTCTTGAGCAGGAGCGTCTTGCCGCTCGCCGACGGCCCGATCAAAGCCAGCGACTCGCCCTTGACGATATCGAAGGTGACGCCCTTCAGGGCGTGATTGTCGCCGAAATGTTTGTGTACGTCGGTCAGCCGGATCACGGGTTCGGGCAACGAATATCTCCCTTCTAAAACGCCCCAAAGGACGGCCCGCACCGGGCTACAAACGGGGGGATATAAGATGTACCTTTTTCGCCGTTTCCTGTACAAGGGGGCCGACGACCGACGGAGACCTTCATGGCGGAAAAAATCGCGCTGATTACCGGCATTACCGGCCAGGACGGCGGCTATCTGGCCGAATTCCTGCTGGAAAAAGGCTACGAAGTGCACGGCATCCGGCGCAGCGCCTCGCAGCCGAACACGGAGCGCGTCAAGCACCTGATGGACGAACGCGAACAGGGCAACGGCAGCTTCACCCTTCATGTCGGCGACCTGACCGACACCGCCAGCATCGAGCGCATCATCCGCGACGTTCGCCCGAGCGAAGTCTACAATCTCGCCGCGCAAAGCCACGTGAAGATCAGCTTCGCGACGCCCGAGTACACGGCCAATACCAACGCCGTCGGCCCGTTGCGCCTGCTCGAGGCCTTGCGCTCGCTGAAGCTCGAAACGCAGACCCGGTTTTATCAGGCCTCGACCTCGGAACTGTACGGCAACGCCGATACGGTGCCGCAAAACGAAGCCACGCCGTTTCACCCGACGAGCCCGTACGCCGTCGCCAAGCTGTACGCCTTTTGGATCACGGCCAATTACCGCGAAGCTTACGGCATGCATGCCTCGAACGGGATTCTGTTCAATCACGAAGGCCCCAAGCGCGGCGAGAACTTCGTCACCCGCAAGATCACCCGCGCCGTCGCCGCGATCGAGCTCGGCCTGCAGAAGCAGCTCTCGCTCGGCAACCTGTCGGCCGAGCGCGATTGGGGGCACGTACGCGATTACGTCGAGGCGATGTGGCTGATCCTGCAGCAGCCGCACGGCGACGATTACGTGATCGCAACAGGCAAAAGCCATTCGGTGCGCGACTTCGTCGAACTCGCGTTCGCCGAGGTCGGCCGAAAAATCGCCTGGGAGGGCAGCGGCGTCGAGGAGACCGGCCGCGACGCCGGGACCGGCGAGGTGCTGGTCAAGGTCGATCCGAAATATTTCCGCCCGTCGGAGCTGCACAAGCTCTGCGGCGACGCGAGCAAGGCGAAAAAGGTTCTCGGCTGGCAGCCGAAGATTTCCCTGGCCGAGATGGTCGGCGAGATGGTCCGCGCCGATCTTGAGGATCTCAAGAAAACCGGCCGGGATTGAAATTTAAAAAACGGAAAATGGCGCGCCCGGGAAGACTCGAACTCCCAACCTCCTGATCCGTAGTCAGACGCTCTATCCAATTGAGCTACGGGCGCTTGCGAAGGTCTTTAGAACTTTACCGAAAAGAGAGGCGGCGGAACAGGCCAAGCCCGAATCGCCGCAACCCTTTACCGAGGGAGCCGGACCATAAGGGAACGCCGCAGCGTTGACAAGATAGGTCGGGCCTGCGGCGCGCGGACGGATTGCCGGGCGCAGCGCCGCAGTGTCCCGGGGCGGGCGAAACCGGGCCTCCCGGCGGCGCTCGGGCACACGCAAGCGCATTCGGCGCCCCGAATCGGGGGCCGCCTGGGCATCCCCTCGGGCATCCCCCCGGGCATACCGACGGATAAGCCGGAACCCGCCAAGGTATTGGGAAATAAGTCCTTGTCGACCCGGCCGCCGTCCCATACAATCCGGGCCGGAAAAAAGCTTAGAATTTTGTGTCCTTAAAAGGACTTAACGTGCTAATAGTGGCGTGCCGAACAGGCAATCCTTGGGGCCCTAAGAATATATAGAAATGAATATTTCGCATTTTCGTTTCCTGGCGCTTGGCGCGACGTTCATGGTGGCGGCTTGCGGGTTCGCCGATGAGTCCCTCTGGCCGTCGCTGACCGGCCAGGACCCGAACGCCGCAAAATCGCAATCACAAGCCGCACCGGCCCAACCGGGCACCGCCCAAAGCGGACAGAGCGGCTCGCAAACCGGCGCCACCTCGGCGAACGCGGGCCCGGGCGCGCCCACGGCCATGCCCCCCAACCAGCCGCCGCTCGGCACCAACGAATTTCGCCCCTCTGGCGTGACGCCGGGCCAGCCCACGGGCACGGCGGTCGGCAAGAAGGTCGTCGATCTGCGTGAGGAACTCAAGCGCCTGCAGACGGCAGTCGCACAACAGAACATGAGCCTGCAGCAGATTCGTGCGCAGATCGTTCAGGATTCGCGGCGCTATCACGCCTCCATCGCATCGATCAATTCGCGCCTGCAGATCGGCACCACGCCCGGCAACCCGATCCTGGTCCGCCAGTTCAACAGCGCGCAAACCGATCTCGACCGTATCAGCGCCGATCTCGCCAAAATGAACGAGTTGTCGACGGCGATCTCGAACGACTCCACCATGTCGTCGTTCCTCTCCGAATCGGTCAAGGCGACCTTTAGTATTTCCGGCGCGGTCGACGAGGACCACCGCCAGTTGGCGATCCTGGAGGACGAGGTCAACCGGACCGTCATCCTGATCGAACGCCTGCAGAAGGAAGTCAGCGAGGACGTCCGCCGCCAGTCCAATTACGTCGCCACCGAGCGCAGCAACCTGAACCTGCTGGCCTCGGGCATCCGCAGCGGCGAAATCTACGGCGCCAGCCTGGTCAACCAAGCGATGGTCGCCTCCGCCGGCGGCCCCGCGGGTATTACCCGGATGCCGGTGCAGCCCACCAGCACCGCCGGACGCCGGCCCTTGGTGGTGATCCGTTTCGACCGTCCCAACGTGCCTTATCAGCAGGCCCTGTACACGGCGGTCAGCCGCGTTCTCGAACGCCGCCCCAACGCGACCTTCGATCTGGTGGCGGTGGCGCCGGGTGCCGGCGGCAAGGCGCGGATCGCGCTGAACAAGACCAAATCCCGCCGCTTCGCCGAGAACGTCATGCGCTCACTCGTCGAGATGGGCCTGCCGCCCAGCCGCATCGCCATGTCGACCAAAGTGAACGGCGGCGCCCGCGCCAACGAGGTTCACCTCTACCTGCGCTGACCCGCTAGATCGGATCATGATTTATCGGAACCATCCTTCGATTCCGATAAATCATGTGAATCCGA
>JAVJPD010000505.1:0-3390 GCA_040216475.1 Rhodospirillales bacterium | reverse complement strand
GCCGCGGCGACGAGTTGCTGAATGGCGAGAATTTGCGCTTTGTTGATGCGCCCGCCGCGCACGCGCAGCGCCACGGACGCGCTCGGCTCCTGCTTGGAGCGGCTGAACAGTTCCCGTTTCGGCAGAACGATATGGACGCGGGCCTTCTTGACGTTTTCCAGCGACTGGATGGTGCGGGCCAGCTCGCCTTCCAGCGCGCGCACCAGATTGACGTTTTGCACGAAGTTGGTCGTGCCGAGCGAGTCGCGGTTGTCGAACAGTTCGTAGCCGACCACGGAACCGCCGCTAATCCCTTGTTCCGCCATGGTAATTCTGAGGCGCGGCGCGGCGTCCTTGGGCACGAAAATCTGCGTGCCGCCGCTCTTGAGCTGATAGGGCGTTTTGGTGGATTCGAGTTTGGCGACGATCCGGGCGGAATCGCCGGGGTCGAGATCGCCGAACAACAAGGTCATGTCCGGCGTCGAGAGTTTCGACGTCATGAACACGAAGAAGCCTAACAGGCCGATGACAACGATTCCCATGATCCCGAGGCGGACGGGACCAAGGTTGCGTAACGCTTGGACGATGGAATCCACGATGTATCCCCCACTACCCGATGAGGCGGCTCCCCCACAGAGCCAAAGCGTCCTCCCACAGGACCGCCTTACGCTACGGTTCAGTCGTGAAGAAGTCGTTAATGATACGGCAAAATTTGCCTAGTAGATCGGAAAAGGCGCGGCGCCGTATCCGGGCGGCGAGGGCCGTTCAGGGGCGGCCCCGAAAGCGGCGGATTTGCGTCGTTTTGAGCCCGGTCAACCCGTGCGCATCCAGGTTCCGGGCCCAGGTGTTGAACTCATCTACGGAAAGCGCGTAGCGCCGGCAGGCTTCCTCGAGGGTGATCAGGCCGGTTTGCACGCCCGCGACGACGGCGGCCTTGCGGCGGATGACCCAGCGGCGGGTATCGGCGGGAGGCAGATCTTCGGCCGTGATGGCCGGCCTGGTACGGACATCGGGTCGTTTCGCGTCGGTCATGATTGATCAGCACTGCGTTTGTTTTGGTTATGGGAAAAGCCTAGCGGGGCGGCGTTAACATTCCGCTAAAAGCGGGATTAACGATTGTTTGCGGGTTTCAGGTGTGCGATGGACGTAAATCATTTCTGCCGGTCGGATTCACATGATTGATCGGAGCCAAGCGGTGCTTCCGATCAATCATGATCCGATCTAGGAGGCCGGTGATGCATCCGCTGTTGCTCGATATCCCGAAAATCCTCGAAACGAAGCGCCTGTCGATGCGCGCTTACGATGCCGGCGACGGCGCGTGGTATTTCGATATGATCCGGCGCAACCGCGATCACCTGACAGGCATCATGCCCGATTTCATCTTGAACGTGGACTCGGCCGAGGAAGCGGAAACGCTGATGCGGCAATGGGCGGCGGACTGGGCGGCGCGCAACCGGTTTTGTCTCGGTGTGTGGGAGAGGGCGAGCGGCGCGTTCGTCGCGGAAATCTACATCCAGGGCATGGATTGGGAGGTGCCGACCATCGAGCTCGGCTATTTCGCTGACGTCGAACGGCAGGGCCGCGGCTTCGTGACAGAGGCCGTGGCGGCGGCGGTCGGCATGATTTTCGAGAGCATGCTGGCGCACAAGATCTGCATCGTTTGCGACGACGCGAACCCGAAGAGCCATGCCGTCGCCGAACGGTGCGGGTTCGTTCGGGAAGGCGTGCTGCGCGAGCAAAAGCGCCGTCCGGGCGGCGGCTTCATCAGTTCCAGATTTTACGGCCTGCTGCGCAGCGAATACGAGTTGCGCGGCGAATACGAGAAGAACATAACAACCGATAAATAAAACGAAGCGCTCCCGATAAGAGTGATCCCGGTCCGTTGTGGGGACGGACCGGGATCGGTGGGAGGTGTGGTCGTGGGTTGTGGTCGTGGGTAGTGGTCGTGGTGCGAAACTTTAACGTTTCGTTCTTAGTAATTCGTCGAGCATTTCATCGGCAGTGGTGATGATTCTCGTCGAAGCCGAGAAGGCCCGCTGGATGATGATCATCTTGGTGAACTCTTCACCGATATCGACGGTCGACTGTTCCAACGCTCCTTGAACCGTTTGCCCCGAAGGCCCGTTATCGGCGACGCGCAGCGTCGGGTCGCCCGAGGGTTCGGTGGCTGTCCAAACGTTGCCGGTTTTCTGATCCAGACCGTTGAGGTTGGTGAACGTGGCAACGGGAATCTTGAAGATGGGCCGGATTTCGCCGTTATCGAACAGGGCCGTGACCAAGCCGCTCTCGTTGACGGAGACGCCGGCGAAGGTGCCGAAGCGGGCGCCGTTCTGCTGGATGAAGACCGGCGAGAAGTCGCCGCCGAACTGGGTAAAGCCGTTGGCTTCCAGCAGTGTGCCGAGGTTCAGCGCGATCCGTTCGGACAGTTTGGCGCCGATGCCGGTCGGCTGGTCGTTCATATCGAACGCGCCGCTGGCGAAGTCCAGGATTTCGATCTCGGCGACGTTGATCTCCTGCGGCAGGCCGTCGCCGGTGAAGCTGATCGCGGCCTCGGTCTGGATGCGGGTGGTGCTGATCGCCAGGGTGGCCGGAGACGCATAGGTGGTGCGGTCGCCGGTGGTGGTGTCGGGCGATGTGACCGTGCTGCCGAAGGTCGCCGAGAACGTCACGTCGAAGGTGCCGGCGGGTACCAGGCCGTTGGCCGGGTTGTTCTTGAGCGAGCGCAAAACCAGCGTGTCGTTCGTGCCGGTCAAGCCGACGGTGTTGTCGTTGCTCTTGGTGACATAGATGCCGGCGCCGTCCGGGGTGAAGCTCGCATCGGTCGTCTCGACCGCGGTGACCAGGTTGTTGAGCGTCGCCGAGATGCTGCCGCCGATGGTGACGGTGACGTTGCCGGCGCCGACGGCGGCGTTGTTGTCGAACTCGTAGATGTTGCCGTTGATCGAGATGGTGTCGCCGTCGTTGGGCACGGCCGTCGCGAATTTGAAGAAGACTTCCTCGGTGTAATCGTTGTCCTGTTTGGACACGGTGTAAGAATTCTGCTGCACGGTCACGCTCGTGCCGGAGGTGTCCAGCAGGCCGATCGGGTTGACGGTAATCTTGCTGCGGCCGTTGTCGCGGAAGATCACGGTCGTCGAGTTGAACGGACTGACCTGGATGCGGTTGTTGGTGATGGTGCCGCCGGTGCCCGGCAAGGTGATGTTGGCGAAGTCGGAATCGCTCGCCTTCACTTTGGCGACGAGGTCGGCGACGTCCTCCGCCAGCGTCGTGTTGGTACTGACGTCGACGCGCTTGACCGTAGCGGTTTCGCCGGCGCCGGCGTTGAAGAAGGTAACCGTCGGCGTGCCGGCATCGGCGCCACCGCCAGCCAGTGTAGCTGCGGCGAAAGAGATGGACGCGTCGCCGGCGCCG
>JAVJPD010000504.1:0-3002 GCA_040216475.1 Rhodospirillales bacterium | reverse complement strand
CCCTCAAGCTTCGAATCAAGAAGGGCATCGTCCGCCTAACCAGCCTCGATCAAAAGGACCAGTACGCGGATATCGATCTGACCGTCGACGGCCCCGTCGATAGCGCGTTGAAGCTGGTGGAAGGAAAGCCTATCGAGTTTTCCTCCCGGCTCGGTTTTACCTCGTCGAAGGCGCGGGGGAATTCCTCGACCCGGCTGCGGTTCAACTTCATCCTGGAACAGGCGTTGACGTTCGATGGAGTCAAGGTCTCGGCCGTGTCGAATCTGTCCGACGTGTCGGCGCCGGATGTCTTCCTGAGCCAAAAAATCACGGACGGATTGTTCCACCTGAAGCTCGACCAGGCCGGCCTTCACGCGACGGGCACGGCGAATGTCGGGCAGGTGCCGGCGACGATATCGCTGCGCCGCAATCTCAAAAGCGATAAGCCGTATCGCCTGCGTTACAACATCCGAAGCCGTATTGAGGACGCGGAACGTTTCCTTAAGGAGAAATTCGGCCTCACGTTCGACGATTCCGATTATGTCCGCGGGCCGGTTCAGGCCGAGTTCGTGATGGATGAATTCGACGATAAGCGGGCAAAGGCGACGCTCAGGCTCGATGTCGAACCCGCGGCCGTTTCGTTGCTCACCTTCGGCTGGGTCAAGGGACCGAGCATTAAAGGCATGATCGAGGCGGACATGCTGCTGCGGGACCAGGGCATCGAGAGCATTCCGCGCTTTCGTATCGATGTCGCCGATTTGAAGGCGAACGGCGCCGCCGAATTCGCCAAGGACGGAAAGACGGTTCGCCTGATCAAGATCGCGGACGCCGCGTTCGGGCGTTCGAAGATGTCGGGGCAGGTCAAGCTGACGCCGGACGGCTGGAGCGTGATCGACTTGAAGGGGCCGGCGCTCGATCTGTCGGAGGTTTGGAGCCGGCCCTCCGCAGCACCCGATCCCGACGCGGCGGTGAAGAAAAAAGAGACGCCGAAATTTCACGTCGTCGTCGATTTCGGCAAGGTCTGGCTGCGCAAGGATACGCCGATCCTGAACGTGACGGGCTCGTTGTCGCGGCGCGGCGATACGTGGCAAAACGCTTATCTGCACGGTGACGTGAGCAAGAAGGGCTCGATCGATCTTGCGCTTTACGGCGGCGACAAGAAGCAGCGTTCCCTGTCGCTGCTGTCCAACGATGCGGGCGCCTTGCTGCGTGCGTTGGATTACTACGACAATATGATCGGCGGCAGCTTCAAGCTCACGGGCACCTATGACGATACGCAGCCGAACAGCCCGCTGAACGGTCATCTGCGGATCGACAGCTACCGGGTCATCAAGGCGCCGGTGTTGGCGCGCGTCGTCAGCATTCTGGCGCTGACCGGCATTTTCGAATCCCTGCAGGGCGAAGGCTTAAGGTTTTCCTCGATGGATGTGCCGTTCGAGGAACGCAACGGCACGATCACGTTTAAAGACGGCCGCGCCAGCGGCCCCTCGCTCGGGTTCACGGCGGCGGGTTCGGTCTACACCCACGCCGAAGTCCTCAACATCGAAGGCACCGTCGTGCCGGCGTATCTGATCAACAGTTTCTTCGGCCAGATTCCCCTGTTGGGGGATTTGTTGACGGGCGGCGAAAAGGGCGGCGGCATCTTCGCCGCGAACTACAAGATGACCGGTCCGATCGAAAACCCGAAAGTCACCGTCAACCCGCTGTCGGCGCTGGCGCCGGGCATCTTCCGCAACCTGTTCAATCTTTTCGGGAGCAGCGCGACCGAAACGGAACCGCCTGCGCCGCCGGGACAGGACGGCTCTTAAAGCCCGGTTCTCTTGCGTCGGGTCAGCGGCATCGGCCGCGGCCGTCCGGCGCCAAAATATAGCTCAGCCGGTACGGGCGCTTGGTGCCCGCCGCAAGCCGTTCGGTCAGGGCCGTGCCGGGCGTCGAGGGATCGATACCCGTGCCGAGGTGCTTGTTGGCGAGGGCGATCGTTGCGCCGGCACCGGGCCCCGTCGGCGCGCCGCTCCAGATCAGAAGGCATTGACCGGGGGCCGTGCCGGGCGGCGGCACGATGTCGGCGTGCTTGGCGCTGATCACGCGGGCTTCGGGGAAGGCGGCACGCAGGTTGCCGGCAATGGGATAGGGGTGCCAGTAGGCGAAGATGGTACCGCTACGGAACCCGGCCTTCCGGATTTGATCGGCGAAGGCCGCGTACGGCAGGTGATGTTCGCACTTGCCGCAGGTCCAGGGCTCGGCGGCGTATTTGACCGGCAGGCCGAGAAAGACGATCAGGCCGGCGAGGCTCACGGCGGCGGCGTAACGGCGCAGGCGCCTTTCATGGGCGTCGCTTAGGCGCACCCGCAGGAAAAACAGCAGCGGCACCAGCACCAGCGCGAACATGTAATGGGTGCGGACGCGCGAAACGCCGCCGATCACGACGAACACGACTGTCAGGCCGATCAGCACGGCGAACAGGATGACGAAGAAGCGGTGAAATCGTTGCGTGCCGGATTCCGCCTGGCCGGAGGCGGGCAGCGGTTTCCAGGCCGGCGCGAAGAAGATCGCGAGGAACAGGATCAACGGCAGCAGGAAACCGACGATGGCCTTGATCGCGCTTAAAATGCCCTTGGCGGCGGCAAGCAGATGCGCGCCGAGGCCGGGTGCGCTCAAGGCCGGGGCGATCTCTTGGGCCATCTCGGCCTGGCGTGCGTAAAGCCAGTGAAGATGCGGCGCGGCGAGGGCGGCGGCGATGAGCAACGCCATCAGGATGCGCGGATTGAGGATGCGTTTTCTGAGGTGCCGATCGCACAAGCACGCGGCGAGGAGCGCGATGATGAAAAACGCGAAGGCGTACTTGGACAGAATGCCAAGCCCCATCGCGACGCCGAGTCCGGCGTAGGCAAGCGGATGATCGGTCTTGTCGAGCCGCAGCACGGCGTAGACGGCGGCGGCGTACAGCGTTGCCGCCAAGACCGAATGGCTGAAGCCGACGAGGGAATCCCAGGCGATGTGGAAGATCAAAAGCGGCGACAGCG
>JAVJPD010000503.1:0-18060 GCA_040216475.1 Rhodospirillales bacterium | reverse complement strand
TGCGCGTCGGTCAGCAGCGCAATCGTCAGAAATTAGCGCACGTCGCCGCGCGGTTGATCGGCCCGAAGCCGTTGATCGCGGAAAGCGGGCGGGCGCTGACGTCGACCTCGCGCTCGCTTGCCGTGGCCAAGAACAATTATTTCCGGGTGCGCGAGTCCGATCTGCGCCGGGCCGGCGCCCTGCTCGAAAGCTATTCCTTCAAGGGCGTTCTCGAACGCGGTTTCGCGCTGATCAAGGATTCGCAGAACCGGCTCATGGACTCGGTTTCCCTTCTCAAGCCGGGCATGAACGTGACGCTCGAATTGAAGGACGGCACGGCGGGCGCGGCGATTACCGGTTTGGGGTCGTCGAAACAGACGCGGGAAAAACCGGCCGTTAAAAAACCGGGCAAAAAAACCGGCGGCGAACAGGGTACCCTGTTGTGAAAAAGCGGTTGTCCTCGATTGTTTGCATAAGCGTGCTGTCGTTCGCGCCGCCGTCTTTGGCCTTGGACCTCGACGGCGCGCTTTCTCAGGGCGGGCTCGTGATCGGCAAGACCGTGCCGGGCGCGCGGGTGATGCTGGAGGAACGAACCTTACGCGTCGCGCCCGACGGCCGCTTCGTCATCGGCTTCGCCTGGAACGCGGCGCAGGAGGCGCGTCTTTCGGTGCGCTATCCCGACGGCCGCGAACGGGCCGAAACCCTCGCGGTTCGCCAGCGCACGTATCAAGTGTCGCGCATCGACGGCCTGCCCGCGCGCAAAGTCACGCCGAAGCCCGAGGACATCGTGCGCATCCGCGCCGAGTCCGCGCTCATCGGCGCGGCGCGGATGCGCGACACGCCCGAAGCGTTGTTCGGCTCGCGCTTCATGTGGCCCGTCGTGGGGCGGATCAGCGGCGTCTACGGCAGCCGGAGGATTCTCAACGGCGAGCCGCGCCGCCCGCATCTGGGCGTCGACATCGCCGCGCCGAAGGGAACGCCGGTGCTGGCGAGCGCCGACGGCGTCGTTTCGCTCGGCCACCAGGATATGTTCTTTACCGGCAAGACCCTGATGATCGATCACGGCCACGGCCTGCAGTCGGTCTACGCCCATCTCAGCGCCATCGAGGTCAAGGAGGGCGAGCGGGTGAAGAAGGGCCGGCGGGTGGGCCGCATCGGCGCCACGGGCCGGGCGAGCGGGCCGCATCTGCACTGGGGCATCAGCTGGTTTTCGACCCGCCTCGATCCCGCGTTGATCGCGGGCCCGATGCCGGAGAAAGAGTCGAAGAGGGAATCCGCACCGGCGAACTGATACCTCCTCACCCGGTTTCGCCGACCCGACGCATGCCACGAACGGTATCCCCTCCCCCTTGATGGGGGAGGTGGCGTTCAATCCGGCCAGCGGTTGTGCACCCACAGCCATTGCTCGGGGTGGCGGCGAATCCAGGTTTCGATGATCTTGTTCACGTTGGTCATGGCCGCGAGGATGTCCGCGTGCCGGTTGGCGGTCTTGCGGATCGGGATCGCGGGATAAAACGTCACGCGCATGCGGACGCCGCCGAGGCGTTCGATGTTCATCGGCGCGACCGGCAGATCGCCCTTCAAGGCGAATTGCGCCAGCGCCGGGGCGGTCATGGCGTCGCGGCCGAAGAACGGCACGGCGATGCCGTCGTTCATTTTCTGATCGACCAGCATGCCGAGATGCCCGCCGTCCCGGACGCAGGCGATGGCCCGGCGCGCGCCCTCGGCGCCTTTCGGGATCAAATCGCCCTGCCATAGCTTTCTGGAGCGGAAGATATTTTCAACGTACGGATTGTTCGGCGCGCGGTAAAAGATATAGGGCGGAATGCCGGTGTAATGGATCGCGTGCGCCATCACTTCCCAGTTCGCCAGATGGCCGGAGAAGAAGATCCCCGCCTTGCCGTCGTCGCGCAGTTTGACGGCGTGCTCCAGGCCGACGATCTCGACGTTGCCGTTCGGGTTTTCCCGGCCGGATTCGTAAAATACGAATTTCCCGAGATGGGGGTATTCGAACGCGGTGCGGCCGATGTTGTCCCACATCGCCTTGGCGATGGCGGCGATGTCCGCGTCCGATTTTTCCGGAAAGGCGCGTTTGAGATTCTTGAGCGCGGTGCGGTGCGCGCGTAAGAGCGGACCGACGGTGCGTCCCAAAAAACCGCCCAAGGCCGACGCGGCGCGAAACGGCAGCAGCCGGATGAGGGCGAAGATGCCGTTCAGGGCGGCGGCTTCGAGACGTTGTATCAGGCGTTTCAACACGGGCCGATCCTAAGGAGTCGACGGGGCGGGGAAAAGCATGTCGAGAATATCCTCGACGGCGAACTCGTCCTGCCAGACGACCGACACCGGCAGCACGATCACGCCGCGCCGGCTCTCGTCCGACAGGCGTACCGCGTCCTTTTCCGTCGTGATCAGCCGCGCGTTCAGGGCCTCGGCCTGTTCGCGCAGGGCGGCGATGTCGCGCGCCGTGTAGGCGTGATGATCGGCGAATGCCCGGGTCGCGGCGATCTCGCAGCCGAGGACGCGCAGTTGCGCGAAGAACTTCTCGGGCAGGCCGATTCCGGCGAAGGCGAGGACCCGCTGGCCGGGCAGGCGGTCGGCGTCCGGGCCCGGCGCGAGGCGCGCGTGCAAAACCGGTTTCGCCGGATCGAGGGCTTTGATCTCCGCCGTGACGCCGGCCTGATCGGCGCCGAGGATCGCCACGGCGTCGGCGCGCGCAAGCGCCTGTTCGACGGGTTCGCGCAGCGGGCCCGCGGGCAGCAGGCAATGGTTGCCGAAACCGTAGGTGCCGTCGACGACCAACAGAGAAACAGTTTTATGGATGCCCGGATTTTGCAGGCCGTCGTCCATGACGATGACGTCGGCGTCATCCAGCGTCGCCGCCTGGCAGCCCTTGCGCCGGTTGCGCGCGACCCAGGTCGGCGCGATGCGCGCCAGCAACAGCGCCTCGTCGCCGACGTCCTTGCTGGTGTGCCGTGCCGGATCGACGCGCACCGGACCGCCGAGCGATCCGCCGTAGCCGCGGCTCAGGAAATGCGGTTTGCGGCCGCGCTCGATCAGGAGCCGCGCGAGGCTTTGCGCGACCGGCGTCTTGCCGGCGCCGCCCGCGACGGCGTTGCCGACGCACAGCACCGGCACGAAGGCCTGCCACGAACGGGCGGTTGCGTTGCGGAGGCGTCCGGCACATTGCAGCAGACAGCCCGCCGGTTTCAGCGCACGCGCCAGAACGGTCGGTTCGGTCTCGTACCAGAACTCAGGCGTGCGCATGAAGGTTCTCCCGGGGTGCGTTCGCCGCCAGGTACGGCTCCAGCGTTTCGGCCAGCCGGTCGAGCACGCCGCTTTCGGACTCGGCAAAGGTAGATGCCGCCTCGATCAAATGCGCGCGCAAAGTGCCGTCGTTCAGCAGGCCGCGCACGGCATCGGTCAATTCGTTTTCGCCGGCGACTTCGCGGAAGGCTCGCGCGGCTTTCAGGCGCTCGGTCATCTCGGCGAAGTTCGCGGTGTGCGGCCCCTGCAGGATCGCGCAATCGAGCTTGGCGGGTTCCAGCGGATTCTGGCCGCCGAGCGGCACGAGGGATTTGCCCATGAACACGACCTCGCAAACCCGAAAGAAGAGTCCCAGCTCGCCGAGGGTGTCGGCGATATAGATATCGGTTTGCGCGCTTAAGGGCTCGTTCGCCGAACGGCGGGCCGCCGTCAAGCCGGCGTTTTCGGCCGTGCGCGCGATGTCGGCGCCGCGCTCGGGATGGCGCGGCACGACGACGGTGAGGAGATCGGGAAAGGTTTCGCGCAGATTTCGATGCACGCGCGCGACGATTTCTTCCTCGCCCGGGTGCGTGCTCGCCGCCAGCCAGCGCGGCCGCGCGCCGACGGCTTGTTTGAGGGCCTCGAGATCGCGTTCGTCGCAGGGCAGCGGCGGCACCGCGAACTTGAGATTGCCGAGGCAGCGCGCGTCGCGCGCACCCAATATCCTTAAGCGTTCCGCATCGCCGTCGGTCTGTCCCAGGCACAGCGAAAACGCCGAGAGGAGATGGCCGATCAGTTTCGCGTGGCGCTGCCAGCCCTTGAACGAACGCAGCGAGACGCGCCCGTTGATCAGCACCAGCGGCACGGCGCGGTCCTTCAGCGCGGTGATCATGTTGGGCCAGAATTCCGATTCCGCCCACAAGACGAGATCCGGCCGCCAGTGATCGAGGAAGCGCCGCACATAAGGCGGACAATCGACCGGCATGTATTGATGAAACGCGCCCGCGGGCAAACGTTCGGCCATCAGGGTTGCGGATGTGACCGTGCCGGTGGTGACGAGAATGTTGAGGTCCGGCCGGTCGCCGAGCAAGCGTTCGATCAGCGGCAGGAGCGACAGCGATTCGCCGACGCTCGCCGCATGGGCCCAGACGAGAAACCCCGCCGGGCGGTCGCGGCCCGCGTGCCCGAGGCGTTCGGAAAACCGCACCGGGTCTTCCTTGCCCTTGGTTTTCCGGTAGGCGAGATAAAGCCGGATCAGCGGGCGCCCCCAGACCGTCAGCGTGCGATAGAGCGGCAACGTCATGAGGCGGCCCGTTCGTTGAGCGCGGCGGGCTCGACGGGCGCGCATCCGCATAAAATGTCGGCCTCGTCGGTGACGGCGTTGATCGCGTCCTCGATCCGGCGCCGGGCCTCCTCGAGGCCGTATTCATCGGCGTCGCGCGGCACGGAAACGGGATCGCCCCAGACGATCACGCCGCGGCTGAACGGCAACGCCAGCACGAAGCGGTCCCAGGTGTTCAGCACGCGGCGCCGGGCGGCGCCGAAGCTGACCGGAATGACCGGCGCCCCGGCGAGGCGCGCGATGGTGACGATGCCCTCAGTGGCGCGCATGCGCGGCCCGCGCGGCCCGTCCGGCGTGATGCCGGCGTACGCGCCCTCGTTCAGGGCCTTCAGGATTTGCCGCAGCGCCGCCGTGCCGCCGCGCGTCGACGAGCCGGCGATCGCGCCGAAACCGAAATGGGCGATGGTGTCGGCGATCAGCCGGCCGTCGGGGTGTTCGGAGATCAGGGTATGAAACGTTTTCGGGCTGGTCCAGGCATACGGCATCATCATCAGGCGGCCGTGCCAGAACCCGGCGATGAAGGGTTCGTTCGCGTCGATGAAGCGTTGCGGGATGTCGCCGCGCCGCGTCTCCCAGCGCCCGCTTTTATAAACGAGGCGGATGTACTGCGCGCCGAGCCAGCACAGAAACCGCCGGACGCCGGGTTTGCGGGTGATGGTCTTGATCGATGCCACCAGGCTGTTTCCTTAACGGGTTGCTTCCTCAAGCCGGCCGGGTTGAACCGGGGCCGGTCACGAAAGACTCGCGGCCGGGCTCGTCCCGGCCGGGTCGTCTTCGAAAAACTGCATGGCATACAGGCGCGCGTACACGCCGTTTTGCTGCAACAGATCGGCATGGCGGCCCTGCTCGGCTACCCGGCCGCGGTCGATGACGTAGATGATGTCGGCGTCCATGACCGTCGAAAGCCGATGCGCGATGACCAAGGAGGTGCGGCCCTGCATCAATTCCTTCAACGCCGATTGCACGTGGCGTTCGGATTCGGTGTCGAGCGCCGAGGTCGCCTCGTCGAGCAGCAGGATCGGTGCGTTCTTGAGCATCGCGCGCGCGATGGCGAGACGCTGGCGCTGCCCGCCCGAGAGTTTTACGCCCTGCTCGCCGACCATGGTTTCGTAACCGTCGGGCAGTGAGACGATGAAGTCGTGCGCGGCGGCGTGCCGGGCCGCCTCGACGATGTCGGCTTCGGACGCTCCGGCGCGGCCGTAGGCGATGTTCGCGCGCACCGTGTCGTCGAACAGGGTCACTTCCTGGCTCACCAGCGCGATGTTGGCGTTGAGCGACGCCAGCGTCACGTCGCGGATGTCGATGCCGTCGATCGTGACGCGCCCTCGGCCGGTATCGTAGAAGCGGGGAATGAGATTGAGGACCGTCGACTTGCCGGCGCCCGACGGCCCGACCAGGGCGACCGTTTTGCCCGCCGGCACGGCGAGCGACACGTTCTCGAGAGCGGGATGGCCGTCGACGTAGGCGAACGAGACGGTCTCGAGGCGGATCTCGCCGTCTTTGACGATCAAATCTCCGACGCCCGGACGTTCCGTGATGCCGGGTTCGACGTCGAGAACCGAGAACAGACGCTGCGCGCCGGCGAGCCCCTCCTGGAGACTCGCGTTGAGATTGGCGAGCCGCTTCATCGGCTCGTAGGCGAGCAGCAGCGCGGTGATGAAGGAGAAGAACGAGCCGGGGTCGGTCGATTGCTCGATCACCCGGTAGCCGCCGTAGACGATCACCACCGTAATGGCGACGCCGCCGAGCGTCTCCATGATCGGGCTCGACAGCGCGCGCACCCGGGCGGCGCGGAAGGTCAGACCGTAGAGCCGTTCGACGATGGCGGCGATGCGGCTCTTTTCGTAGGCTTCCATGCCGTAGGACTTCACCACCCGGATGCCCTGGAAGGTTTGCTCCAGCAACGTCGTGAGCAGGCCGGTCTCTTCCTGGGTGTTGGCGGTGACTTTGCGGATGCGCCGTCCCAGGCGCACGATCGGAATGACGGCGATGGGAAACACGAAAAACGAGATCGCCGCCAATTGCCAATCCTGAACGAACATCACGATCACCAGGCCGATCAGCGACAACAGGTCCTTGCCGAAACCGGTAAGCGCGTTCGAGACGGCGGCGCGCATGGCGTTGATGTCGATGGTGAAGCGCGAGATCAGCTTGCCGGTCGGATTGTCGTGGAAGAACGGCAGGTCCATGTGAACGAGATGCGCGTACAACCGGTTTTGATTGTCGGCGATGATCTTAAGGCCGACGTGGCTCATCAACGTTGCTTGGACGTAGTTGGCGGTACCCTTGACGATGAAGGTGATCAGCACGGCGCCGCCGACGATCCACAGCATCGCGCGGTCCTGGCCGATGAAGACGTCGTTGACCACGGGCTTCATCAGCCAGGCGCTGAGCGCGGTTGCGGCGGCCATCACGGCCATGGCGATCAGGGCGAGGATCAGCCGGCCGGTGTAGGGGCGCACGCTGTCGCGGATCAGGCGCCGGACCAGGACATGGGTCGGCAGGTGCGCGGGCGCGGCGGTTCGTTGCGACGCGGCGTCGTTCACGGAGTCGCTCACGGGTTTGTTCACGGGTTCGCTCACGGGTTCGCTCACGGGTTCGCTTACGGGTTCGCTTACGGGGCTGGGGCCTCTAACCTCTTGATTCGCTTGGCGGACCATAGCATTGCGCCGTCCCGGAAGCCAATCGCACGGGTTCCGGCGGGGCGCTTTATTGCCCGGCCACGGTCATGCCCTCGATCCGCACCGTCGGGGTATTGGTCGCGTAGCGGAATACGAGGTCGTCGGCCGCGCTCAGGTTGGCGAACATCTCCTTGAGATCGCCGGCGATGGTGATTTCGCTGACCGGAAAGGCAAGCGCGCCGTCTTCGATCCAAAAGCCGCTCGCGCCCCGGCTGTAATCGCCGGTCACGGTGTTGACGCCCATGCCGATCAGCTCGGTCACGTAAAAGCCGCTTTTGACGTCGCCGTAGAGCGCTTCGGGGGAGACGGTGCCCGCTTCCAGGTAGAGATTCGTGGTCGACGGGCTCGGCGGCGAGGAGATGCCGCGCGCCGCCCGCCCGGTGCTTGTAAGCCCCAGTTGCCGCGCCGAGCGCAGATCGAGCAGCCAGGTTTTCAAAACGCCGCCGTCGACGATGTTCAGGCGCTCGGCGGACAGGCCCTCGCCGTCGAAGGGGCGCGAGCCGAGGCCGCGCTTGCGCCGGGGATCGTCGACGATCCGGATCGCGTCGGGAAACAGTTTGGCGTCGAGGGATTTGCGCAAAAACGTGGTGCCGCGCGCCACGGCGGCGCCGTTGACGGCGCCGGCGAGATGGGAGAGCAGGCTGCGCCCGGCGCGCGGGTCGTAGACGACCGGCACCCGGACGGTCGGCATCTTGCGCGGCTTGAGCCGTTTGACCGCTTTCTCGCCGGCCGATGTGCCGACGCTCTCGGGGGCGTCGAGGTCCTCGGCGTAGACCGCCGAGGTGAACTCGTAGTCGCGCTCCATCGCGGTGCCCTCGCCGGCCAGCACCGACACGCCGAGGCTGACGTTGGAACGCGCGTAGGTCTCGGCGAAGCCGTTGGTCGCGGCGAGCGCGACGCGGGTTTGGCTCCAGGATGCCTCCGCGCCTTCGGAGTTGGTGACGCCGGGTACGGCCCGGGCGGCCTCTTCCGCGCGCCGGCTCCAGTCCTTGAGGGTTTCGGCGTCGATGGCGCGCGGATCGCAGATATCGATCTCGGGAACATGCGTCGCGATTTGATCGGGGCCGGCGAGGCCGCAATAGGGGTCCTCGGGAACGGTTGCGGCCATGGCGACGGCGCGCTCGACCAACTCGTCGAGCGCCGGCCGGCGGGTGTCCGACGACGACACGATGGCCTGGCGGCGGCCGATCAGAACCCGAAGGCCGACGTCGGTGCTTTCCGAGCGCTCCAGGCGCTCCGGCACGCCGAGGCGCTGGGCGAGCGAAACCGACGTCCCGTCGATCAGAACGGCGTCGGCGGCATCGGCGCCGGCGCGGCGGGCGGCCTGTATCAGATCGTTCAAAAGGTCGAGAGAGTCGCCGGCCATGTCGGCTCCGTTTGTTGCGCGTGCGAAAGGCGTATGCGGTTGTACGGGAAGCGCCCCGCCGGGCCAAGCCCGATTTCACAAGATTCGTGGAATTACAAGGGGATCGGCCCCTTTTCCCGGCGCCGCCGGCGGCCGGACGGTCCCCGCGAGAGAGCCGTGAGGCGGGTGCAGGCCTGGGTTGAGAATCCGCGCATGTGCCGATTCATGCATTGTTTTGCACCGGGAAAGTCCTTAAATACGCTCCTCCGGCGAAAGGCCCGCGGTAAGGATTTGCCAAGCCTTTTCGGATAGAGTTGTCTGTGGCTTTGGGAACCGGATATGGCTATACATGAGATAGCTGTAATTTACGTTTTTCCCGTCCCCGGACCGCGGCGAAACAGTGCATCATCGGAACGTTAAATCACCCCGACGGGAATGCTTGGAAATGAATCGCGCGGTACGGCCATTATTTGCAGACAAAAACCAAATAACCGATATCAACAGCGGTATAGGCGACACGTGAGATGCCCGACACATCATCGAGAGAGCCCGCGAGACTAGATCTCGAATCGGCGGTTGTCCGCTTCGCCGGCGATTCCGGCGACGGGATGCAACTGACCGGCAGTCAGTTTACCCAATCGACGGCCTTGTCCGGTCACGACCTGGCGACGTTCCCGGATTATCCGGCGGAAATTCGCGCGCCGGCGGGCACCACCTTCGGCGTGTCGGCGTTCCAGATTCATTTCGGCACCCGGGTCAAAACGTCGGGTGACGCGCCGGACATGCTGGTCGCCATGAACCCGGCCGCGCTCAAGGTCGAATTGAAGGATTTGCGCCCGGGCGGCCTGCTGCTGATCGACGAAGGCGCGTTCACCGAACGCAACCTGCGCCGGGCCGGTTACGAGGGCAACCCGCTCGAGGACGGCAGCCTCGATCACTACCGGGTGCTGAAGGTCGATATCTCGAAGCTCACCTTCGAGGCCGTGAAGGATACCGGCCTGTCGCAAAAGGAAGCGATGCGCTGCAAGAACCTGTGGACGCTCGGCCTCGTCTATTGGATGTACGGCCGCGACCGTCAGCCGACGATCGACTGGCTCAATCATAAATTCGCCAAGCGGTCCGATATCGCCGAGGCGAACACGCTGGCGCTGAACGCGGGCCATGCGTTCGCCGAAACCGCCGAGCTGGCGGACGATTTCCCGTCCTATCGGGTGCGCCGCGCCGTCCTGCCGGCGGGTACGTACCGTACCGTGACGGGCGGCGAAGCGCTCGCCTTCGGCCTCGTCGCCGGCTGCCGATTGGCCGGCATCGAACTGTTTTTGGGTTCATACCCGATCACGCCCGCCTCGCCGGTGCTGCATGCGCTGTCCAATCTCAGGCAGTACGGCGTGAAGACGTTCCAGGCGGAAGACGAAATCGCCGCCGCGTGCTCGGCGATCGGCGCGTCCTACGCGGGCGCGCTCGGCGTGACCTCGAGTTCGGGGCCCGGTATCGCGCTCAAGGGCGAGGCGATCGGTTTGGCGATCAGCGCCGAGTTGCCGCTGGTGATCGTCAACTCGCAGCGCGCCGGACCGTCGACCGGCATGCCGACCAAGACCGAACAGTCGGATTTGTACCAAGCCGTGTACGGCCGCAACGGCGATGCCCCGCTCGTGGTGCTGGCGTCGCGCTCGCCTTCGGATTGCTTCGAGGTGGCGATCGAAGCCGTGCGCCTCGCGATCAAATACATGGCGCCGGTCATTCTGCTGACCGACGGTTACATCGCCAACGCCGCCGAGCCGTGGCTGATCCCGGACGTCGATCAGATCGCGAAGATTCCGCTCGATTTCCGCACCGATCCGGAAGGCTTCCATCCGTTCCTGCGCGATCCGGAAACGCTCGCGCGGGTTTGGGCGCTGCCCGGCACGCCGGGTCTCGAGCACCGCATCGGCGGCCTCGAAAAGGACTACGACAGCGGCCATATCTCCTATGACGCCGACAACCACCAGCGGATGACGAACGTGCGCGCCGCCAAGATCAACGGCATCGCCAACGACGTTTCCGAACAGGACGTCGCCGAAGGAAACGAGTCGGGCAAGATGGCCATCGTCGGCTGGGGTTCGACCTTCGGGCCGATTTCGAGCGCGGTGTCGCGCCTGCGCGACGAAGGTTACGACGTCAGCCATATTCATCTGCGTCACATTTGGCCGCTGCCGCGCAACCTGAAGGCGTTGCTCGGCGGTTTCGAAATGGTCCTGGTGCCCGAGATGAACACGGGCCAGTTGCTCACGGTGTTGCGCAGCGAACTGCTGATCGACGCGAAGGGGCTGAACAAGGTGACCGGCCAACCGTTCCTGGTCGCCGAAATCGAGGACGCGGTGAAAAGCCGCCTGGAGAAGTAAGATGAACGTTGTAGCGCCGGCCGAACAACTGAAGCCGAAGGATTTCGCCACCGATCAGGAAGTCCGGTGGTGCCCGGGCTGCGGCGATTACGCGATCCTCAAGGCCGTGCAGCGCACGCTCGCCGATATCGGCGCGCGCAAGGAAAACACCGTGTTCGTGTCCGGCATCGGCTGCGCCGCGCGCTTTCCCTATTACATCGAATCCTACGGGTTTCACACGATTCACGGCCGCGCGCCGGCGTTCGCGACCGGCATCAAGCTGACCAACCCCGGGTTGGACGTTTGGGTCGTGACCGGCGACGGCGATGCGTTGTCCATCGGCGGCAATCACCTGCTGCATGCGCTGCGCCGCAACGTCGACATGCAGATTTTGCTGTTCAACAACGAGATCTACGGCCTCACCAAGGGTCAGTATTCGCCGACCTCGCGCCGGGGCACGCGCTCGCCGTCGACGCCGCAAGGCTCCATCGAGGCGCCGGTCAAGGCGGCGGCTTTTGCCTTGGGCTCCGGCGCGCGTTTCGTGGCGCACGGCGTCGATACCCAGCAAAAGCAACTGATCGAGACGATGACGCGCGCGCACGCCCATAAAGGCACCTCGTTCGTCGAGATTTTCCAGAACTGCATCGTCTACAACGACGGCGTTTACGATGATTTCACGGAAAAGAGCGTGGCCCAGGACCGGCAGATTCTCCTCGACCACGGCAAGCCGCTGATTTTCGGCAAGGAGAACAACAAGGGCCTGCGGGTCAAGCCGGGAACCTTCGAGCTCGAAGTGGTCACGCTGGGCGACGGCATCGGCGAATCCGATATTCTGGTTCACGACGAGACCAATATGGGTTTGGCGATGATGCTCGCGCACATGGCGCCGCCCCTGATGCCGATGCCGATCGGCGTGCTTTATTGCAATCCGGCGCCGAGCTTCGAACAAAGCGTCACCGACCAAATCGAACAGTTGAAAAAGGACGCCCCATCCGGCAGTCTCAACGATCTGCTGCGCCGGGGATATACCTGGACGGTCAGCTGACAACGGGACGCCGGGGAAGCACCCCGGGAGGATTTGGCTGAGAGCGGATCGTCAGGGAGGTGGCGGTTCGCTCAAAAGGGGGAGACGGGCCGGATTCCGGCCTTCGTGGCTAAAGCTTTCATGGCAATCACGGTAGCGATTATTGGCTCGGGGCCGGCCGGCTGTTATACCGCCGAAGCGCTTCTTAAATCGGATAAAGATATCGTCGTCGATGTCATCGACCGCCTGCCGACGCCGTTCGGCCTGATCCGCGCGGGCGTCGCGCCGGATCATCAGACCACCAAGAAGATTCAGAAGAAATTCGGCTCGGTCCTGGCCGATCCGGCGGTGCGGTTTTTCGGCAACGTCGACGTCGGCCGCGACGTCGGCCTCGCCGAGTTGCGCGACATGTACGATGCCGTCGTGCTCGCGGTCGGCGCGCCGTACGATCACAAGCTCGGCATTCCCGGCGAGGATAAAGCCGGCGTCTACGGCTCGGCGTCGTTCGTCGGCTGGTACAACGCGCACCCGGATTTTCGCGATCTCGATCCCGACTTGAACACGCAAGCGGCGGCCGTGATCGGCGTCGGCAACGTCGCCATCGACGTCGCCCGGGTCCTGGTCAAAACCCGCGCGGAGATGGCCGATTCGGATTTGCCGGACTATGCCGCCGACGCCATCGCCGCCTCGCCGATCAAGGACGTCTATATCATCGGTCGGCGCGGTCCCGTCGAGGCCAAATTCACCAACGTCGAGTTGCGCGAGATGGGCAAGCTCGAGAACTGCGTGTCCCTGGTCGACCCCGCCCAGTTGCCGGACGAGGTCGGCGAGGTCGATCTGTCGGACCGCGACAAGCGGCTCAAGGAACGCAATCTGAAAACCCTGCAGGAATTCGCCGCCGCCAAGCCCGGCGACAAGCCGAAACGGGTGCATTTCGTGTTTTATGCGTCTCCGTCCGAAATCCTCGGCGGCGGCAAGGCGGAAGCGTTGAAGCTGGAGCGCACCAGGATCGAGGGGGGGCGCGCCGTCGGCACCGGTGAATTTTTCGAGGCCCCTTGCGGGCTGATCGTCGCGGCCATCGGTTATCGCGCCGTGCCGGTCGAGGGCGCGCCGTTCGACGAGCGCCGCTGCGTGGTGCCGAACGAAGCGGGCCGGGTCGAGCCCGGGCTCTACGTCGCGGGGTGGATCAAGCGCGGGCCGACCGGCGTGATCGCGACGAACCGTCCCGACGGCGAAGAGGCGGCGGAGCATATCCTGAACGATTTTCCCGACGGCGCCAAGGCGGGCCGGGCGGCGTTCGAAAAGCTGCTGGCCGAGCGCAAGGTGCGGGCGGTGACGTACGCCGATTGGGAAATCATCGAAAAAGCGGAAAACGAAACCGCGACACCTCCGGCGCCGCGGCGTAAAATAGATACGATTGAGGCGATGCTGGCGGCGCTGAACGGCTGAGCGCCGTTCGTTTCGTTGAAGGAGGCCCGAATGGCCGAGCAACAGTATGCCGGCGACGTTTTGCCGAAGGAAGCTTGGCAGATGCTGTCCGAGGATCATGGCGCGGTCCTCGTGGACGTGCGCACGCCCGAGGAGTGGCAGTTCGTCGGCGTGCCCGAATTGACCGGCCTGCACAAGGAGCCGGTTTTCATCGCCTGGCGCCATCACGGCGCGCAGGACCCCGATCCCGAATTCGAGCAGAAACTGCGCACCCACGGCATCAAGGAAGACATGCCGATCTTTTTCCTGTGCCGCTCCGGCGTGCGCTCGAAGGCCGCCGCCATCGCCATGACCGCCGCCGGGTTCCGCGCCTGCTACAACGTCGCGCACGGTTTCGAGGGCGATCTCGACGCCGAGAGCCATCGCGGCGGCCTCGGCGGCTGGCGCCACGACGGCCTGCCGTGGAAGCAGTCCTGAAAATTCCCGAAAGTTTTAGCGCGCTTTCTTCAACGCTTGATCGATATCGTCCTTGAGGTCTTCCGGGTCTTCCAGGCCGACCGACAGGCGCACGAGAGAATCGGTAATACCCATGGCCGCGCGTTCCTCCGGGCTCAGGCGCTGGTGCGTCGTGGTCGCCGGATGGGTGATCAGGCTTTTCGAGTCGCCCAGGTTGTTCGAGATATCGATCAGCGCGAGCGCGTTCAGGAATTTAAAGGCGTTCCCCCGCCCGCCCGCGATCTCGAACGCGACGATGTTGCCGCTGTCGCCCATTTGTTTTTTCGCCAAGTCGTATTGCGGGTGGTTCGGGAGGCCGGGATAGATCGTGCGGGTGATTCCTTTCGTCGCGGCGAGATGACCGGCAACCTCGTGCGCGTTGGCGCAGTGTTGGCGGACGCGCAGATCGAGGGTTTCGAGCCCCTTCAGGAGCACCCAGGCGTTGAACGGGCTCAAGGCCGGGCCGGAATGGCGCACGAACGGGATCAATTTGTTGGCGTAGAAATCCTCGTCGTCGGTCAGCACCGCGCCGCCCATGGCGCGGCCCTGGCCGTCGATGTGCTTGGTCGCGGAATAGACGACGATGTCGGCGCCGAGTTCGAGCGGCTTTTGTAAAATGGGACTGGCGAACACGTTGTCGACCACGAGTTTCGCGCCGGCAGCATGGGATAGCTCGGCGACCGCGGCGAGATCGATGATCTCGAGAGTCGGGTTCGAGGGCGATTCGAGAAACACGGCGTCGGCCTTGCGCGACAGCGCTTTCTCCCATTGCGCGAGATCGGTGCCGTCGACGAGTTCGGCGGTGACGCCGAAGCGCGGCAGGATTTCGGTCACGACGAAATGACACGAGCCGAACAGGGCGCGCGCGGCGACGATGCGCGAACCATTGCCGAGTTGCGAGGCGAGCGACGCGAACACCGCGGCCATGCCGCTCGAGGTGCCGAAACAGAACGCGGCGCCTTCGATCAGGGCCAGGCGTTTTTCGAACATCGCGACCGTCGGATTGGCGTAGCGCGAATACATGAACACGCTTTCCTCGCCCTTGAAGGCGCGCTGCGCCTGCTCGGCCGAGTCGTAGACGTAGCCGGACGTCATGAAGAGGCCTTCGCTGGTCTCGTTGAAGTCCGAACGCCACGTGCCGCCGCGCACCGATTGGGTGGCGGGCCGCCAGGCTTTCGAGGCGGTGTCGTCGTAAGTCGTCATCTGTCTTCCTCCATGCGGAGGTCCGGCGATAAAAAAACCCGACCGCTGGGGCCGGGACTGAATGTCGCTCAGACCTGTTTAGCGGGTTTTTTACCGTGGCCGCAAGCTGGTCAGCAAATCGCCACAAGCAACGGAATATAGGGCCGGCGCGGCGCCGTCAAGCCCATTCGGGGAGATTTGTTTTAAGAGCGCGGAAACCCTATATACTCATCATCCGTTTTAGCGTTGATTCGCCGCGTTCAGGAGCCCCGCATGACCGACCTCGCCGCCACCGACGATCTGTTTTTCAATCAAGCGGGGCTCGACCGCGAGCGCACGCAAACCATCGTCGACGATGCCTTGGGCAAGGCCGACGACGGCGAGTTGTTCCTCGAATACAGCCAATCCGAATCCCTGGTGTTCGACGACGGCCATTTGAAAAGCGCCAGTTTCGACACCGCGCAAGGCTTCGGCCTGCGTTCGGTGCTCGGCGAGACGACCGGCTACGCGCACGCCTCCGATTTGTCGGAGGCCGCCTTGAAGCGCGCCGTCGAAACGGTCAAGTCCGTGCAGGACGGTCGCGGCGGTACGTTGGCGGCATCGCCGGCGGGCACCAACCGCCAGTTGTACGCGGATGCCAACCCGTTGCAGGGAGTCGAATTCGCCGAGAAGGTCGGCTTGCTCGCCAAGATCGATCAGTACGCCCGCGCCAAGGACCCGCGCGTCGTGCAGGTCTCGGCCTCGATCAGCGGCGAGTGGCAGGCGGTGCAGATCGTCCGCGCCGGCGGTTTGCGCGTCGCCGATATCCGCCCGCTGGTGCGCCTCAACGTGAACGTCGTGGTCGCCGACGGCGAGCGCATGGAATCGGGCAGCCACGGCGCCGGCGGCCGGGTCGCCTACGACCGATTCCTCGACGCCGCCACCTGGCAGGGCGCGGTCGACGAGGCGTTGCGCCAGGCCGTCGTGATGCTGGGCTCGCGCCCCGCGCCGGCCGGCGAACTGCCGGTCGTGCTGGGGCCCGGCTGGCCCGGCATTCTATTGCACGAAGCGATCGGTCACGGCCTCGAGGGCGACTTCAACCGCAAGAAGACGTCGGCCTTCGCCGGCCTGCTCGGCGAGCGGGTGGCATCGAAAGGCGTTACGGTCGTCGACGACGGCACGCTTCAAGATCGGCGCGGCTCGCTCACCATCGACGACGAAGGCACGCCGACGGAAAATACGGTCCTGATCGAGGACGGCATTTTGAAGGGCTACATGCAGGACCGCCAGAACGCGCGCCTGATGGGCATGAAGCCGACCGGCAACGGGCGGCGCCAGGATTACGCCCACGTGCCGATGCCGCGCATGACGAACACGTACATGCTTTCCGGCCGGCACGATCCGCAAGACATCATCAAGTCGGTCAAGAAGGGGCTTTACGCCGTCAAGTTCGGCGGCGGCCAGGTCGACATCACCTCGGGCAAGTTCGTTTTCAGCTGCACCGAGGCCTATCTGATCGAGGACGGCAAGGCGACCGCGCCGGTGAAGGGCGCATCGCTGGTCGGCAACGGCCCCGATATTCTCACGCGGGTTTCCATGGTGGGCTCGGATATGGAACTCGATCCCGGCATCGGCACCTGCGGCAAGGACGGCCAGGGCGTGCCGGTCGGCGTCGGCCAGCCCACGCTCAAAGTGGACGCCATGACCGTCGGCGGCACGGCGGCGGGATGATGGATCAAAGTCCGCCGAACGGCGCAGTCTATTTCTTGACCTTGTAGCCCGTTTTGAAAATCCGCCAGACGGCGAACAGGCAGGCGGTCAGGAAGAACAGGATCATCGCCAAGCTGGTTTCGATTGCGACGTCGGCGATTTCGTAAAAACTCCAGCGGAATCCGCTGATCAGATACAAAACCGGATTGAACAGCGTGACGGTCTGCCAGACCGGCGGCAGCATGTTCACCGAGTAGAAACTGCCGCCGAGGAACACCAGCGGCGTGACGATCAGCAGCGGGATGATCTGCAACTGTTCGAAGTTGTCGGCCCAGACGCCGATGATGAAGCCGAACAGGCTGAAGGTCAGGGCGGTCAGCACCAGAAACAGGAACATCCACACCGGATGGGCGAGCTGGATCGGCACGAACAGGCCCGCCGTCGCCAGGATGATGAGTCCCAGGACGATCGATTTCGTCGCGGCGGCGCCGACATAGCCCAGCACGATCTCGAAGTAGGATATCGGCGCGGACAGAAGCTCGTAGATCGTGCCCGTGAACTTCGGGAAGTAAATCCCGAACGACGCGTTCGAAACGCTTTGCGTGAGCAAAGAGAGCATGATCAGCCCCGGCACGATGAACGAGCCGTAGGAAACGCCGTCGACGCTCGTGATGCGCGAGCCGATGGCCGAGCCGAACACCACGAAATAGAGCGACGTCGAGATAACCGGCGAGACGATGCTCTGAAACAAGGTGCGCCAGGTGCGCGCCATTTCGAATCGATAAATCGCTTTGACGGCTTGAAAATTCATTCGGGCTTCCTGACCAGATCCACGAAGATGTCCTCGAGCGAGCTTTGCGTCGTCTGCAGGTCCCTAAATTTGATGCCGGCCTCGGCAAGCGCGCCGAGCAAGGCCGTGATGCCGGTCCGCTCGGCGTGGGTGTCGTAGGTGTAGATCAGCTGCGCGCCGTCCGCGGCGATCTCCAGGGCGAAGGCGGCGAGGGCCTCGGGAACGGCGGCAACCGGTTGCTGGAGATCGAGCGTCAGTTGCTTCTTGCCGAGCTTGTTCATCAGCGCGGCCTTGTCCTCGACCACGATCATCTCGCCGTTGTTGATGACCCCGACCCGATCGGCGATCTCTTCCGCCTCGTCGATGTAGTGGGTGGTCAGGATGATGGTGACGCCGGAGTCACGTAACGAATGAATGAGGCGCCACATGTCCTTGCGCAGTTCGACGTCGACGCCGGCGGTCGGTTCGTCGAGAAAAAGAATCTCGGGTTCATGCGACAATG
>JAVJPD010000502.1:0-2029 GCA_040216475.1 Rhodospirillales bacterium | reverse complement strand
TCACCGCGTCGCCCATGTATTTGTCGACCGTGCCCTGGTTCGACAGGATCACGTTGGTGAGCGGCGTCAGCAGCTTGTTGATGAGATCGGTCAGGCCTTCCGGCGTGAACTGCTCGGAAATGGTGGTGAAGCCCCGCACGTCGGAAAACAGCAGCGTCAATTCGCGCTGCTCGCCGCCGAGCTTGAGCGAGTCCGGATCGGCGGCGACCTTCGCCACCATGTCGGGCGACAGATACTTGCTGAAGGCGGCGCGGGTTTGCTGGCGCTGGGCTTCTTCCTTCGCGTATCCGGTGTAGGTCAGCAAGGAATACAGCAGAAAAACCGAGACCGTTCCGTACAAGGGATCGAACAGGACCCGGTGTTCGGTAAACAGATACCACGATCCGCCGACCGACCCGCCGGCCATCACCGCAAACAGTAACAGCGTCCATTTGGCGCCGACTTTCGGCACCAGCCAAATCATCAAGATGCCGACGATGAACAGGATCGTCACTTCGCCGCCGTGCATGTAACCGGGACGGCTGAGATACAACCCCCGCGCCGCGGCCTCGATCACCTGGGCATGAACCTCGACCCCGGGAATCCGGTTGTCGATCGGGGTCGCGCGAATATCCTTGAGGCCGACGGCCGACGTGCCGACGATCATCATGCGGCCGCGGACGTTCTTGATCAGCTTGACCTGTTCCTCTTTCGGCAGGCTTCGCATGTTGATGACGTCGACGGCGGAAATGTACTTCGCCTGATCATGCTTCGAAAAGTACGGCCACACCCGCCCCCGGGCGTCCGTCGGCATCACGAACTTAGGGCTAACGGCCAATTTTTCCATGCCGAGAGGCGTGATGAATCCGGCAATGGACCGCAGGCCGAACAGCACACGCAGCATTTCGACCGACAGGGCGGTGAAAAGCTCGTCTTTATAGGTGTAGAGCACCGGAATGCGGCGGACGATACCATCCAGTTCCGCATCCAAAGAGAAAAAGCCCTGGCCGACCGAAGCCTGCTCGAGAAGAGGGATATTGCGGGTGAGGTGGTCGACCTTCGGAACGAACCGTTTGATATCGGGATTCTGCATCCCTCTGGGAGCGCGCGTGACGATCGATTTATGAATCGCCTGTGCATTTTTATCTTCCGTTGCCTCGTCGTGGTGGGTTTGCCCCATAATGACGCAACGGGCATCCTTTCTCGTTTTGCCGTATGCAGGGCACGGCCGCTTGATAATCTCGGCAAAAATCTCGTCGTTACTGGGAAGCTTCATCAGCTTGGTCTTGGTTTCTTCATCGAGGCCGGGAACGGTTTTGGCGATATCGGACGGATTCGTCCTGTCGGGCTCGGCGAACACGATGTCGAAGGCCACGATCGTCGCGCCGATATCCTGAAGGTTCTTGACCATCGTCGCGATGGTCGAGCGCGACCACGGCCATTGGCCGATGGCCTGCAGGCTCTTTTCGTCGATATCGATGATCTTAACGGGCTGCTCCGCCGCCGGCGTGACGGTTCTCGGCTTCAACACCTGGAAGTAATCGAACGTCTTCAGGCGCAACAACTGGATGATGTCGGGGTTTGACATCAAGACGGCCACCAACACGGCCAGAAACCCCAGGCCGATCAGCCGTTCGACGCTAAACGCTTCTTTGAAAAACCGGCCGAGCCGCCCCATTCGTTTCCACGGCGCCGGCCATCGCTGCGGATGACGGCGCGCCCCCTTGGTTCTCCCCACACGACAGCCGCGCTTCGAACGCGTCGCCGACCGACAAAGTACACCGGCCCGGCGGATCGAGGTCAAGCCGTAAATCGGTTACGAAAAGTTCTTCTAGATCGGATCATGATTTATCGGAACCATCATTCGGTTCCGATAAATCATGTGAATCCGATCGACATCGATAAATTAGAGCCGATTCACATGGTTGTCGGATCGCCATTAGCGATTCCGACGAACCATGACCGGCTCTAAGCCTTTGAAACTGCGGTCTGGCATCCGATTCCGGGCCAGCGTATACTCCGATTCACATGAGCGAATCAGCGAGCCGCG
>JAVJPD010000501.1:0-3799 GCA_040216475.1 Rhodospirillales bacterium | reverse complement strand
GCCGAGCTTGAGGCGCGCAACCAGATGCACCAACGCCACCTTGCTGGCGTCCGTCGCGCGCGAGAACATGCTTTCGCCGAAGAAGCCGCCGCCGAGGGAGACGCCGTAGAGGCCGCCGACGAGAGTATCGTTCCGCCAGCATTCGACGGAATGGACGAAGCCGAGTTCGTGCAGTTCCGAGTAGGCCCCGATGATCTCGTCGTTGATCCAGGTGTCGCGCCGGTTCTTGTCGGACTCGCCGCAGCCCTCGATGACCTGATCGAAAGCGGTGTCGCAGCGGATCTCGAAAACGTTTTGCCGGACCTTTTTGCGTAGGCTGCGCGAGACGTGAAAGGTGTCGAGCGGCAGGACGCCCCGCAGCTTCGGGTCGACCCAGAAAACGCTCGGATCGTCGCGGCCTTCCGACATCGGGAAGATACCGGCGGCGTAGGCCCTGAGCACCAGCTCGGGCGTCAGGAACTTGGGTTTGGGGATCGGCCGGCTCATGACTCCGATGTAAGGTCGGCGATGAACCGTTCAAGCCAGTGGATGTCGTAATCGCCGTTGATGAAATCGGCGTCGGTCATCAGGCGCTGGTGCAGCGGGATCGTCGTTTCCAGGCCGTCGACGACATATTCGGTCAAGGCCCGGCGCAGGCGCATCAGGCACTCGTTGCGGTTGTTGCCGTGGCTGATCAGCTTGGCGATCATGCTGTCGTAATGGGGCGGCACCATGTAGCCCGCGTACAGGCCGGAATCGACCCGGATGCCGAGGCCGCCGGGGGCATGATAGACGCCGACCCGGCCCGGACAGGGGGCGAACGTGAACGGGTTTTCGGCGTTGATCCGGCATTCGATGGCGTGGCCCGAGAAGCGGACGTCCTCCTGGGTAAAGCCGAGCGGGGCGCCGGCGGCGACCCGGATCATCTCGCGCACCAGATCGATGCCGCAGATCATTTCCGTGATCGGATGTTCGACCTGCAGGCGGGTGTTCATTTCAATGAAATAGAATTTCCCGTCCTCGAACAGGAATTCCATGGTGCCGACGTTGCGGTAGCCGATCTTCTTGACCGCCTCGACGGCGACCCGTCCGATCTCTTCGCGCTGGGCGGCATTGAGCGCGGGCGAGGGGGCTTCCTCGAGCAGCTTTTGGTGGCGCCGCTGCAGGGAGCAGTCCCGTTCGCCGAGGTGGACGACGTCGCCGTGGTTGTCGGCCAGGATTTGGATCTCGATATGGCGCGGCTTGCGCAGGTATTTCTCGAAATAGACTCGCCGTTGCCAAACGCGGCCTTGGCTTCGTTGCTCGCCATGTTCATGGCGGTCTCGAACATGTCGGCGCTCTCGGCGACCTTCATGCCGCGTCCGCCGCCGCCGGCGGAAGCCTTGATCAGCACCGGATAGCCGATCTCGTCGGCGCGCTTGCGGGCCGCCGCGATGTCGGTGATGGCGCCGTCGGAACCCGGCACCAACGGAATGCCGGCCGCGATGGCCGCCTTGCGCGCCGCGACCTTATCGCCCATGAGGCGGATGTGCTCGGGCGAAGGGCCGATGAAGGTAAAGCCGTGTTCCTCGACCTTGGCAGCGAAGGCGGCGTTCTCGGACAGAAAGCCGTAACCGGGATGAATGGCGTCCGCGTTCGTCACGGTGGCCGCGGTCAGGATCGCGTGTTCGTTGAGGTAGCTGTCCTTGGCGGCGGGCGGGCCGATGCAGACGGCCTCGTCGGCGAGGCGCACGTACATGGCGTCCGTATCGGCGGTCGAGTGGACGGCGACCGTGCTGATGCCCATCTCGCGGCAGCCGCGCTGAATGCGCAGGGCGATTTCCCCTCGATTGGCGATCAGGACTTTATCGAACATGAGTTGTGCCGAACCGGATTGTTTGCGTGTTTATTCGATGATCAACAGCGCTTCGCCGAATTCGACGGGAGCCTCGTTGCGGGCGAAAATCTTGGTGACGGTGCCCGCCTGGGCGGCCTTGATCGGGTTGAACACCTTCATGGCCTCGATCAGGAGCAGGGTTTGGCCTTGCTTGACGGGATCGCCCACCTTCACGAGCGGCGGCTCGCCCGGCTTTTCGGTCAGATACACGACGCCGACCATCGGCGATTTGACGAGCCCGGGATGATCGGGCGGCACGTCGGCGCCACCGGCGGCGGGCGGCATCATACCGCCGGCGGGAGCGGCAGCGGGGGCGGCGATGGCGCGGGCCCCCTTGGCGACACGGACATGCCAATCGGCGCCGCCGTATTCGATCTCGGTCACGCCGATCTCGTCCAGGAGTTCGGCCAAACGGCGGATTACGGCTTCGTCGATGTCGTGTTTTTTCGCGTCGCTCATCGGTGTGCTTATTTCCTCTTGTTGAGTCATTCGGCCAGTCCTTCGAGGGCCAATCGGTAGCCTTGGCCGCCGAACCCGCAGATGACGCCCCGGGCCGCTTTCGAGATATAGGAGTGGTGACGGAACTCCTCGCGCTGGAAGATATTCGACAGATGGACCTCGATCACCGGCAGGTCGCACGACAGCAAGGCGTCGAGGACCGCCACCGAGGTATGGGTGTAGGCTCCGGCGTTGATCACCAGGCCGGCAAAGCCCTCCTTGGGAGCCTGTTGAATCCAGTCCACCAGTACGCCCTCGACGTTGCTTTGCCGGAACTCGGCTGAAAGGCCGAGGGCTTCGGCCGCGATCCGGCAGTCCGCCTCGATGTCGGCAAGGGTCTGGGCGCCGTAAATCTCGGGCTCCCGGGTGCCGAGCATGTTCAGATTGGGGCCGTTCAGAACGAGGATTTTGGCTGTCATTTCACCGTGGTAGCCATGTTAGACTTGCTTACCCGATTGGTCAGGCTTGCTTACCCCGGTTGTATAGCACGCACCGGCATTATAGGAATACCGGCTTGTCCCGGCAGCCAGTTGACAGGCGCGGCGCCCGTCCCCATAGATGTGGCAAAGCCCGTCGAGCAATAGGACCGAGAAGAATGCGACTGACGATTAACGGCGAAAAACGCGACTTCAGCACGCCCCTGAGCATCGACGAGATGCTCGCCAAAATCGGCCTCGATTCGCGAAAAGTCGCGGTCGAGCGAAATCTCGAGGTGGTGCCGAAATCCTGCTATCAGGCGACCACTTTGAGCGACGGCGACCGAATCGAGATCGTCCACTTCATCGGCGGCGGCGCGCCGGACGATGCTGTCGCGCGCGTCGAGGCGGACACCTGGGAGGTCGCCGGGCGTCCGTTCCGTTCGCGCCTGATCGTCAGCACCGGCAAGTACAAGGATTACGAAACCAACGCCCGCGCGGTCGAGGCGAGCGGCGCGGAAATCGTCACCGTTGCCGTGCGTCGGGTCAACATCAGCGATCCCAAGCAGCCGCTGCTGACCGATTTCATCGATCCGAAAAAGTACACCTACCTGCCCAATACGGCCGGTTGCTTCACCGCCGAGGAGGCCCTGCGCACGCTTCGCCTGGCCCGCGAGGCCGGCGGCTGGGAGCTGGTCAAGCTCGAGGTGCTGGGCGATCAGAAGACGCTGTATCCGCGCATGATCGAAACCCTGGAGTGCGCCGAAGCCCTGATCAAGGAAGATTTCAAGGTGATGGTTTATTGCAGCGACGATCCGATCATGGCCAAGCGCCTCGAGGATTTGGGCTGCGTCGCGATCATGCCGCTGGCCGCGCCCATCGGTTCGGGTTTGGGCATTCAAAACCCGATCAACATCCGCCTGATCGTCGAGCAATCCAAGGTGCCGGTCCTAGTCGACGCCGGCGTCGGCACCGCTTCGGACGCGGCCATCGCCATGGAACTGGGCTGCGACGGCGTATTGATGAACAC
>JAVJPD010000500.1:0-2360 GCA_040216475.1 Rhodospirillales bacterium | reverse complement strand
TGCTCTTCCGATCTCATGAACGGGAACGCGGCAACGTTACGCGCGTTCCGGCGGCTCGATGCCGGTATCGCCGCAGCGGCCGCATGATCCGTCTTCGCCGGCGGCACCAGCATCCCCCCCTGCATCCCCCCCTGCATCCCCTGGCGCGACGCAACCGCGGCCGGTTTGTAATCGGCCGTCGGGCTGACCGTCGCCGGCAAGACCTTCATGGCATCGAGAAAGGACGCGTGGGTCGTCGGCGCCAGGTCCAAGACGATCCGATGGGGATTGCCCGAAGTCGGCGCGAGAATCCGGGCATTGATGATTTGCGCCGGCGCGCCGATATCGATCACGACCCGGGTCGTTCCCGGCTCGAACAGGCCGTAACGCAATTTATCGAGCAGGCCGACCCGGCGGGGCAACGGCCGTTGCGGCAATTGCCAGCCGACCACGGGTAAATCCAAAACCACCCGGTAAGGCTTGGCGAGGGTAAAAAGCTTAAGGGTAACGGCCCGGCTGACGTCGAACACCACCCGGGTGGCGCCGCGATGCTCGCCGACCCGGATATCGGTCACCACGGCCGCCGGCGCGGGGGCCGCCACGGCCGTTTCGGCGATGCCGCTCACGGTCCCGGCCGCCGTCAAAACGGCACCGAAAAACAGGCCGAGGAGCGGCAGAACCGCCCCGATCCGGCGCACCATACGTGGAAATCCCCGAATCAACCCCATGCCCTATCAATCGGTTTCGCGGGGCCTTTTCGGCCGTTTCGTTTCAAAAATGGCCAAAAAGCCCCGAAAACAGCCCCGAAAATACACCCAGCCCGCTCAAAACGCGGTAAAACAAGATGATTGTCGAACCATTTTCCTACCGTTATCTTAACAGTCAAGGCAACTTGCCGCTGAGCCTGCCTGGAACGTATCCCCAGACTAAAGAAAAGCGGCCCGTTACCCCACAGTATTTCGGCGCTCTCGAAAGCGGGCACCGAACCGTATATCTGTTTTTAGGTTTTTTTTCATGCCGGTTAGAGCAGCCCTATCCACTCGCGATCAAGCGCCAGTTCACCTCTTGAGCTCGCAAGCTATCGCCTTAGGCGCCACCGGCTTCTGCACAAAACGCGAAACCGCCGCCCGCCAATCCATCAGGCTGGCGCGGAGCGCGTATAGGAGTCTCGGAACAAATGACAACAAAAAAAATGCTCATCGACGCCACCCAACCGGAAGAAACCCGGGTGGTTATTCTAAGCGGGAACCGTCTTGAAAATTTCGATGTAGAGGTCGAATCCCGAAAGCAACTCAAGGGGAATATTTATCTCGCCAAAGTGACCCGCGTCGAACCGTCCCTGCAGGCGGCCTTCGTCGACTACGGCGGCAACCGTCACGGGTTTCTGGCGTTCAACGAAATCCACCCCGACTATTACCAAATCCCCGTCGCCGACCGCCAAGAGCTGATCAAGGAACACGAAGCGGCCGAAAAAGCCGAAGAGGAATCCCTGGCCGAAAAGGTCGGCGAGGAAGAAGGCACGGATGTCGAAACCCTCGGCGGCGACGAGACCGAAGAGGTCGAGGAACGCCGGCCGACCACGCCGCGCAAACGCTATAAGATCCAGGAAGTCATCAAGCGCCGGCAAATCCTGCTGGTGCAGGTCGTCAAGGAAGAGCGCGGCACCAAGGGCGCCGCACTCACCACGTACCTGTCGCTCGCCGGCCGGTACTGCGTCCTGATGCCCAATACGGCGCGCGGCGGCGGCATTTCCCGCAAAATCACGAGCGCGGCGGAGCGCAAGAAAATGCGCTCCATCCTCGGCGATCTCGGCATCCCCGACGGCATGGCCGTGATCATGCGCACCGCGGGCATCAACCGCACCAAAACGGAAATCAAACGGGACTACGAATATCTGGTCCGCCTGTGGGATCAAATCCGAAAAGATACCCTGAAGTCGACCGCGCCCTGCCTCATCCACGAAGAGGCCAACCTGATCAAGCGCTCGATTCGCGATCTATACAGCCGCGATATCGGCGAAGTGCTGGTCGAAGGCGAGGAAGGATACAAGCCCGCCAAGGAATTCATGAAGCTGTTGATCCCGTCGCACGCGAAGCGGGTCAAGAAGTACGACGAAACCGCCATGCCGCTGTTCCAGCGCTATCAGGTCGAGGGCCAGCTCGATGCGATGCTCAGCCCCATCGTGCACCTGAAATCGGGCGGCTACATCGTCATCAACCCGACCGAGGCTCTCGTCGCCATCGACGTCAACTCGGGCCGCTCGACGCGCGAACGCAACATCGAAGAAACCGCGCTCCGCACCAACCTGGAAGCGTCCGAGGAAATCGCCCGCCAGGTCCGGCTGCGCGACCTCGCCGGCCTGATCGTGATCGACTTCATCG
>JAVJPD010000499.1:0-3085 GCA_040216475.1 Rhodospirillales bacterium | reverse complement strand
CAGCTTCGGGCCGTTTCTGCAGACCGGCAACGATCTCAGCACAACGTGTCTGCTGGTCAATCTTCAGGCCAGGCCGGGCTTCGACGAAAGCCGCGTGTCTATCGCCACTCTACGCGAGCGCCTGGTGCTCAAGGAAGTGCGCGCCCGCCGTAACAGTTGTACGGCAATCGATCTTTCCGATCTCGCCGAACAAAATGACGGTTTGCTTTGCGTGTATTCGCGGGACATGACCGGTATTCCGATTTACCTGTCTCATGATCGGGATTTTCGTCACCTGAGTCTGGAGCACAGCCACCCACCTGCCGAACTCGTGATCTTCGGTAATCGCAATCAAGTCCAGGGTCGCATGAAGAGTTGGTGGCTCGACAACCTGGGATCATGCGCGTGAGCCTGCGAATCGCTCTGAGAACCGTATCCGATTCCGCCTTCGGTGACCGCCTGAAGACGGCGCTTGGGCTTCGCGCACCTAAACTTGTTCGCCCGCTGTCAAAGGCAGCGGCGGTAAGCGATCTGTTCCCGTGGCGGGTCGACGAAACATGGGATACTCGCTTCGATGTCATCAACATTCCCTCGATTCTATTCCCCGAGGCCATGCAAAGCGATGCCGTTACTCTGTATATCTTCAATGCAAACGGCAAACAGACGGCGAAGCATCGTGTTAACGTTCCGCCGGCCACATCCGTTTCTCTGAGCCTCAGAGAAATGACGGAAAGCTCGGCGGAGTACGGATGTTTCGCTTGTTTTCACTCGGCAACGGACCACCCGGAATTAACGACGGCCGGCACCATGATAGCGGATCGAAATTATGTCTCGTTCCGCCGCAAAGACGATTCTTTATGGAGCTACGTTCACGGTAACGCCAATGCCTTGGCCGAAACGCCCGGCGGGGCGCTTACGGCCCTGACCGGCCGGCCGGCACACTCGTACGTTTACCGGCCGCAGATCGAATTCGATGACTGCCGACGGTTCGAATTAATCTACATAAATCCGCTCGACCGCGATGCACGGCTTTCGGTCTGCCTCCTAAATGCCGACCGAACCGAAATCATGAAATTAGACAATGTTATTCCTCCAAGAGGCGTACGCGTCATCCCCGTTGATAACAATGAGCATCGTTGCCACATGATTGAAAATCATGGGAATGTTCCGGACTGGCGGCCGACGATATTCAAGTTTTACGACAGTCACTTCGATGTTCTTCATAGCTAACCGGTATGACACGTGAGAAACTCTTTTAATAATCCTGAAAAGGCACCGTTATGATAACGAAAACGATTTGTGTCGGTGGCGGGGACGTCCGGGAAGTCAAGATCGGGGGCGATGCCCCGCTCGCTTTTCTCGGCGGGCCGTGCGCCATCGAATCCCGAGATCACGCTTTCATGATGGCGGAACGTATTGCCGTTATCTGCGATAAGCTGGAAATTCCTTGGATCTATAAATCTTGTTACGACAAGGATTGCCGATCATCGCCTGAGTCGTTTCACGGTCTTGGGCTTCATTCGGGGCTTCAGATTCTCGCGGATGTTCGCAAGCAATTCAAAATTCCCGTCGTTTCGGATTTTTCCGACGCCGCCTGGGCGGCCCCGACCGCCGAGGTCTGCGACATGATTCAAATACCGGCTTATCTTTGCCGGCAAACCCATATGCTGTTGGCCGCCGGCGAAACGGGCAAGGCGATCCACCTCAAAAAGGGGCAGTTCATGAGCCCCTGGAACATGAAGAATTCGGTCCGCAAAATCGAAACGACAGGCAACGATCGAATTCTCCTGACCGATCGCGGCACCTTTTTCGGCTATAACATGCTGATCAACGATTTCCGGAATTTCCCGATCATGATGGAAACCGGGTACCCCGTGTGTTTCGATGCCACCCATTCGGTGCAACTGCCGACGTCCATGGGCAATATTTCCGGCGGTCAGCGCGAGTTCATTCCCTATCTGGTGCGCGCCGCGGGCGCATGCGGCGTGAACGCCTTGTTCATGGAAGTTCACAACGATCCGCCGAGCGCTCTATCGGATGCCAATACCGTCCTCGATATTCAATATTTGGAACGCGTTCTTGCGCACGCAAAGGCCGCGCATGAGCTGCGCCTGGAACTCTTACAGAAATGGGGAGAAGACCGTGTCCACCTCGATGACTGATCTGACCGTCCGCGACGTCATGTTGCCGACCGATAAAATTCCGGTGGGCAAACGCACGACTCTCTTAAAGGAGGCCCTCGAGAAAATGAGTGCCCGTCGCCTCGGGATCGCCTGCATCGTCGGCGATCAGGGCGAGCTGTGCGGAATTTTCACGGACGGCGACATCCGCCGCATGCTGCTGCGCGACCAGAAGCCGTTTCCGGCCCTGTTCGCCGATGACGCCATCCAGCATGCTAACAAGAATCCTAAAACGGTATTTCCTGATACATCCTTGGTAAATGCAGTGCAAATGATGGAGGATATCGAGATATGGGACCTGCCGGTCGTCGATGAGAACCGGCGCCTTCTCGGCCTCTTGCATCTGCATCCCGCGATTAAAGCCCTGCTAAAACTAGTATAAATGTTATTCGGAATTTCATATCGGACTCGCCGGTAATGGGCAACGCTCCCTCCTTCCTCAATCGACATGCCATTGATTATTTAGCTGCCAACGTTCATCACCGCGACCGGGGCGCATCTTCACACTGGCAACGGGAGCTTGCTACGTTCCGATATGCACACGGCCGGTTCGACGGAGTTCGAGGTTTGGGGCATCAGTCGCCGAGAGCCGTCGGCTTGCGTTTGTTCGCCCATCGGCTTTTGCAACGGCGCTACCGCCGGATGGGCGCACAATTCCCGGTATTTACGGGAATCGACGCGCTCGCCGATACCATCACCGCCCGGCAAAATCGCCTATACGACCTTTCTGCCCTGCGGCAAACGTTAAGCCTGTCTCTGCTACAGCATATGATTCCTAAACATTTTATCGAAGACCAATTCACGTTGGTGATCGGCGATGGATACGGAACCCTCGCTTCTCTGTTGTTGGGTTTAAAACCAGCGCCCCGTGTCATTCTCGTTAATTTAACACCGAGCCTGCTGCTGGACCTTTTTTATATTCATCA
>JAVJPD010000498.1:0-1391 GCA_040216475.1 Rhodospirillales bacterium | reverse complement strand
CTGGCTCGGGCGCGTCGTCAACGCGTTCGGCGAGCCGGTCGACGGCAAGGGGCCGATCGTTTCCGGCGAGCGCGCCTATCCGATCCACCGCCAGCCGCCGCACGCGCATACCCGCAAGCGCGTTTCCGGCAAGATCGATTTGGGCATCCGTTCCATCAACGCGTTTCTCACCTGCTGCCGCGGCCAGCGCATGGGCATCTTCGCCGGTTCCGGCATCGGCAAGTCGACGGTTCTGTCCATGATGGCGCGCCACACCGACGCGGAAGTGAGCGTGATCGGCCTGATCGGCGAGCGCGGCCGCGAGGCGCGCGAATTTATCGAGGACGATTTGGGCGAGGAAGGCTTGGCGCGCAGCGTCGTCGTGCTGGCGTCCTCCGACGAGCCGCCCCTGGTGCGCCGCCAGGCCGCCTACGTCACCATGGCGGTCGCCGAATATTTCAGCGACCAGCGCAAGGACGTTTTGTGCCTGATGGACAGCGTCACGCGCTTTGCCATGGCGCAGCGTGAGATCAGCCTGTCGGCCGGCGAGCCGCCGGCCAGTAAAGGTTACACGCCTTCGGTGTTCGCCGAGCTGCCGAAGCTCTTAGAGCGCGCTGGGCCGGGCGCCGAGGATCAGGGCTCGATCACCGGGCTGTTCACGGTGCTGGTCGAGGGCGACGATCACAACGAGCCGGTGTCGGTCGCCGTGCGCGGCATTCTCGACGGCCATATCGTGCTGGACCGGGCGATTGCCGAGCGCGGCCGCTATCCGGCGGTGAACATTCTCCGAAGCATTTCGCGCGTCATGCCCGATTGCAATTCGCCCCAGGAAAACGCCGTGATCGCGCGCGCGCGCAAACTGATCGCGACGTATGAAGACATGGCCGAGCTGATCCGCCTCGGGGCGTACCGGCGCGGCAGCGACCCGGCGGTCGACGAGGCGATCCATTACTATCCGATGATCGAGGGCTTTCTCACCCAGATAAAAGCGCAAAGCACGACCCTCGAGGACGGCTACGACCGGCTCGCCGAAATTCTGGATATGACGGCGGTGCTGCATCCCGAAGCGGCGGCGGCACAACCGCAGGGGCAGCAAGCCGCCCAGCCGGGGGCGCGCCCGGCGGCGCAACCCGGGCCGCCGGCGGGGCCATTGACCGCCGCGCAGCAAGGTCAAGCGCAAGCGTCGTCCGCCGCGCAGCAAGGTCAAGCTCAAGCTCAGGCGCCGTCGGCCGGGCAACAATCGGCGCAGCCTCCCTTGGCGCGATCCCTGGTGACCGGCGGGCCCGGCGCCCTGCCGCACCCGGAAGATCCGGGATCGTGAGAACCGTTAGGTAGGCGTCATGGCCAAGGATCTTCAACCGCTGATTCGCCTTCACAATTGGCAGGTCGACGAAAAGCGCCGCCGCCTCGGG
>JAVJPD010000497.1:0-1294 GCA_040216475.1 Rhodospirillales bacterium | reverse complement strand
TTGCCCGGCTGCAGCCGCCACTTCTTGACGATCTTCTCTTCCGGAATATCGAGCACGCCGACTTCCGACCCCATGACCACGAGATCGTCGTCGGTCACCACGTAACGGGCCGGGCGTAAGCCGTTGCGATCGAGCGTCGCGCCGATCTGGCGGCCGTCGGTGAAGGCGACCGCGGCCGGGCCGTCCCACGGCTCCATCAGGGCGGCGTGATATTCGTAAAACGCGCGGCGCTTATCGTTCATCAGCGGATTGTCGGACCAGGATTCCGGGATCATCAGCATGATCGCGTGCGCCAGCGAATAGCCGCCCGCAACCAGCAGTTCGAGCGCGTTGTCGAACGTCGCCGAATCCGAATTGCCGTCGCCGATCAACGGCCACAATTTGTCGAGATCGTCGCCGAGGAGTTTCGATTTCATGGCGAAACGGCGCGCCGCCATCCAGTTGATGTTGCCGCGCAACGTGTTGATTTCGCCGTTATGGCAAAGGTAGCGGAACGGCTGCGCCAATTCCCACGACGGGAACGTATTGGTCGAGAAGCGCTGATGCACCAGCGCCAACGCCGATTCGACACGCTTGTCCTGCAGGTCCGTCCAATATTTGGACACCCGCGAAGCCAGCATCATGCCCTTGTAGCAGATGGTGCGGGCCGACATCGACGGAATGTAGAAGTTCGCCTGGTTCTTGCTCGGCAGCTTGCGGATTTCCAAGTGGGTCTGCTTGCGGATCACGAACAATTTGCGTTCGAACGCGTTCTGGTCCTTGCAGTTCTTGCCGCGGCCGACGAACACCTGGCGCACGTCGGGTTCAAGTTTGCGCACCGTGTCGCTCAGCCAAGAGCTGTCGACGGCCACCTTGCGCCAGCCGAGCAGCTTTTGCCCTTCGGCGGCGATATATTTCTCGACGATCCCGATACAGGTTTCGCGCAGCTTCTTCTGACGCGGCAGGAAGACCATGCCGACGCCGTAATCGCCGGCTTTCGGCAGCTTGATGCCGAGCGCCGAGCACTCCTCGCGGAAGAACCGGTCGGGCGTCTGAATCAGGATACCGGCCCCGTCGCCGGACAGGGGATCGGCGCCGGCCGCGCCGCGATGGGTCAGGCAATCGAGCACCTGAAGGCCCATTTCGACGATTTTGTGGCTTTTACGGTTCTTTATATCCACGATGAAGCCAATTCCGCAGGAATCGTGCTCGTGGCGGGGATCGTAAAGGCCTTGTTTCGCGGGGTACCCTGAAGCGGTCATAAACGGATTGCTTTCCCTTATCTCATTGAAACGCTGATGATTACTAGGCTTGC
>JAVJPD010000496.1:0-5250 GCA_040216475.1 Rhodospirillales bacterium | reverse complement strand
AGAAAACGCCGGGATCGATCACGGCCGAACCGCCGCCCGTGCTCATGCCTTCGAGGCCCATCGAAATGCCGTAGGCCTGCAGGATGGTGATGAGCACGGGCGGCGGTTCGGCCGTGATCGATCCCGGCGTTTTCTTCCGCTTTACGACCGTGGTGTCGCTGGTCGGCGGCACGATGTTCCTGTTGTGGCTCGGCGAACAGATCACCGCGCGCGGCATCGGCAACGGCATTTCTCTTATCATCATGGCCGGTATCGTCGCCAATCTGCCGACGGCCCTGGCGGCGACTCTCGAATTGGGCCGGACCGGTGCGCTGTCGACCATCCTGATCATCGTCCTGTTGATCATGTCGGTGGCCGTGATCGCCTGCATCGTTTTCGTCGAGCGGGCGCAACGGCGCATCATCGTGCAGTATCCGAAACGCCAGCGCGGCAACAAGATGACCGGCGGCGAAAGTTCGCACCTGCCGCTGAAGCTCAACACATCGGGCGTGATCCCGCCTATTTTTGCGAGCGCCATCCTCTTGATGCCGTTGACGATTGCCGGTTTTGCCGCGGGCAGCGGCCCAGAGTGGCTCGGTTCCGTCACGGCGTTCCTGGGACGCGGCCAGCCGGGATATTTGATCACCTACTCGTTGCTGATCGCCTTCTTCGCGTTCTTCTATACCGCCGTCGTATTCAATCCGACCGAAACGGCGGATAACCTAAAAAAGTACGGCGGCTTCATTCCCGGAATCCGTCCCGGCAAGAACACGGCGGACTATCTCGATTGGGTGCTGACCCGCCTGACCGTGATCGGCGCGATCTACCTGGTGGTGATCTGCATGCTGCCGGAAATTCTGATTTCGAGGTATTCGGTACCGTTCTATTTCGGCGGCACCAGCCTGCTGATTGTCGTGACCGTGACCATCGACACCGTCGCTCAGGTTCAATCCCACCTCTTGGCTCACCAATACGAGGGATTGATCAAGAAGGCGAAGCTGAAGGGGCGGCGATGATGAACGTGATTTTGATCGGACCTCCGGGCGCGGGGAAGGGGACGCAGGCGAAGCGTCTCGAGGAACAATACAACATCGTCCAGCTGTCCACCGGCGACATGTTGCGCGCGGAAGTGGCCTCGGGCAGCGCGCTCGGCCAGGAAGCCAAGGGGCTCATGAACGCCGGCAAGCTGGTGCCCGACGGAATGATCGTCGACATGATCTCCGCGCGGATCGATAAGGACGATTGCGCCGACGGGTTCATTCTGGACGGCTTTCCGCGGACCGTTCCCCAGGCCGACGCCCTGGATGGGATGCTGAAGGAAAAAGGCCTCAAAATCGACCATACCATCGAGCTCAAGGTCGACGACGACGCCATGGTCAAGCGGATCACCGGCCGGTATACCTGCGCCAAGTGCGGGGCCGGCTACCACGACAGCTTCCAAAAGCCCCGAAAAGAGGGGGTTTGCGATAAATGCGGCGGTACGGAGTTCACGCGCCGGGCCGACGACAACGAGGAGACCGTCCGGGCCCGTTTGAAGGCCTATCATGACCAAACGGCCCCGATTATCGCCTATTACGGTAAAAAAGGCGTGATGAAGAGCGTCGACGGCATGGCCGCCATCGACGAGGTTACGGCTCAATTGGAGGAGATCATCGGTTAGGCTACCGTGAGTTGACTTGGGGGCGTAAGTGCCTATAATCCGGCCTCTTTTGGGTCCCCGCGGGTCAATTTTCGATTTTAACCGAGTTTTAGAGGAGTTACGGCTTTGGCACGTATCGCGGGTGTAAATATTCCGACGCAGAAGCGGGTCGAGATCGCCTTGACCTATATCCACGGCATCGGCCGGACGAAAGCGAAGGAAATTTGTCAGAAAGTCAATATTCCCGATGACCGGCGGGTCAATCAGCTCACCGACGACGAGGTCTTGCGGATCCGTGAGTTGATCGATGCCGATTATCAGGTCGAAGGCGATCTGCGCCGGGAAGTGGCCATGAACATTAAGCGGTTGATGGACCTGGGCTGCTACCGCGGCTTGCGTCATCGCCGGGGGTTGCCGGTTCACGGGCAACGCACACATACCAACGCGCGCACCCGCAAGGGCCCGGCCAAAACCATTGCCGGCAAGAAGAAGGTCACGAAGTAAGCTTATTTAATTATTAGTAGAGTCACCAAGGGTCACCGATGGCAAAAGCAACGACACAGCGCACTAAGCGCCGCGAACGGAAAAACATTGTTTCCGGTATCGCCCACGTGAACGCGTCCTTCAACAATACGGTGGTGACAATCACCGACGCGCAGGGCAACGCGATTTCCTGGGCTTCTGCCGGAAGCCAGGGATTCAAGGGATCGCGTAAATCGACCCCTTATGCCGCCCAGATGGCCGGTGAATCCGCCGGTCAAAAGGCCATGGAACACGGCATGAAGACCCTCGAGGTCGAAGTCAAAGGACCGGGCTCGGGCCGTGAATCCGCGTTGCGCGCCCTTCAGGCCGTCGGTTTTACGATCACGGCGATCCGCGACGTTACGGCCATCCCCCACAATGGCTGCCGTCCGCGCAAACGCCGCAGAGTGTAACGAATAACAATAAAGACAGAAGCGATGGCTTTTGTCTGAGCCGGTAGGTTATGCCGCCGGATCGACTGAACGAATTGGCCATATGGCCGTAACGTTTGAAATTTTTAGACGTGAGGTTCCTCTCGTGATTCAGAAAAACTGGCAAGAGCTGATTAAACCGACGAAGTTGGACATTGTTCCCGGCGGCGATCCTTCGCGTACGGCGACGATCGTCGCCGAACCGCTCGAGCGCGGTTTCGGCCTGACGCTCGGGAATGCATTGCGGCGCATTCTGCTGTCGTCGTTGCAGGGTGCGGCGGTGACGTCGGTGCAGATCGACGGCGTTTTGCACGAATTCTCGACAATTCCCGGTGTGCGCGAGGACGTGACCGATATCGTGCTCAACATCAAGGGGCTGGGCCTGCGCATGGATGCCGAGGGGCCGAAGCGTATGTCCCTGGTGTTCGAGGGACCGGGCGAGGTCAAGGCCAGCATGATCCAAACCGGTCCGGACATCATGGTGATGGACCCGGATTTGGTGATCTGCACGGTCGACGAAGGCGCCAAGATTTCCATGGAGCTGATGGTCGAGATGGGCAAGGGGTACGTGCCCGCCGGCCAGAACCGCGCGGAGGAAGCGCCGATCGGCCTGATTCCGATCGATGCCGTCTTTTCGCCGGTTCGCAAGGTGACCTACAAGGTCGAGAACACCCGCGTCGGCCAGGCGACCGATTACGACAAGCTGTCGCTCGAGGTGACGACGAACGGCGCGGTGACGCCGGAAGACTCCGTGGCCTTGGCCGCGCGCATCATGCAGGACCAGCTCCAGCTCTTCATTAACTTCGAGGAGCCGCAACTGGTCAAGGAAGAGGAGGGGCACGAGGAGCTGCCCTTCAACCGCAACCTGCTGCGCAAGGTCGACGAGCTCGAGTTGTCGGTCCGTTCGGCGAACTGCCTCAAGAACGACAACATCATCTACATCGGCGATCTGGTTCAGAAGTCGGAGGCCGATATGCTGCGCACGCCGAACTTCGGCCGCAAATCGCTGAACGAGATCAAGGAAGTACTCTCGCAGATGGGGTTGCATTTGGGCATGGAAATTCCCAATTGGCCGCCCGAAAACATCGAAGAGCTGGCGAAAAAACTTGAGGAGCCGTTTTAAGGGCGCTAAGGAAGCCCTCGAAGCGAAGTTTGGAGGAAGACAATGCGGCACCGGATGAGCGGGCGTAAGCTCAACATTACAAGCTCACATCGCAAGTCGATGTTCGCCAATATGGCGACGTCGTTGCTGAAGCATGAGCAGATCAAGACGACCCTGCCGAAAGCGAAGGATCTGCGCCGGGTCGCCGAGAGGGTCATTACGCTGGCCAAGCGCGGCACGTTGCACGCCCGCCGCCAAGCCTCCGTCATCGTTCGCGACGACGAGGTTTTGCGCAAGCTGTTCGATACCCTGGCGGAGCGCTACAAGGAGCGGAACGGCGGCTATACCCGCGTGCTTCGGGCCGGGCGCCGTTACGGCGACAATGCCCCGTTGGCGATTATCGAGTTGGTGGACCGCGACCCCGAGGCAAAGGGCGCCGACGACAAGGCGCGGGCCGAGGCGGAAGCCGCCGCGGCCGCGACGGCCGGAGCCCCCGACTAACATCGGCATAACGCCGGCGTGCCGGGCGCAGGAAAGAAATGAATTGGGGGCAGCCGGTGTGCTGCCCCTTTTTGTTGAGCCATGATACACTTTCGAGGATCTTGAACCGATGAACGGAACGATCAGGATGCCGCGTCCCGTCATGTGGCTGCTCGCCGTGTGCTTGTTCGTATCCGGACAACCGGCGTGGTCGGCCGAAAAGACGCTGCCGCATTCGCGCGGACAGATCGAACTGTCGTTCGCGCCCCTGGTCAAGAAGGTCGCGCCGGCGGTCGTCAACATCTACAGCCGAAAAGTGGTGAAGACCCGGCGATTCTCCAGGCTGTTCGAGGACCCGTTCTTCCGCCGCTTTTTCGGCGACGGGCTCGGTTTCGACGAACCGGAGCGCCGGGTTCAAAACTCTCTCGGCTCGGGAGTTATCATTCAAAACGACGGCTTGATCGTTACCAACCATCATGTGATCGCGGGCGCCGACGAGATCATCGTCGTGTTGCCGGATCGGCGCGAGTTCGAGGCGACGTTGGTCGGTTCCGACGAGCGGACCGATCTGGCCGTGCTGCGGATCGGCGTGGGGACGGAAAAACTGCCGGTGCTGACGTGGCGCGATTCCGACGCGTTGGAAGTCGGCGATCTGGTGCTGGCGATCGGCAACCCGTTCGGCGTGGGGCAGACCGTAACCAGCGGGATCGTGTCGGCGGTGGCGCGAACCAAGGTCAGCGACTCGGGACCGACGTATTTCATTCAGACCGACGCCGCCATCAACCCCGGCAATTCCGGCGGCGCTCTGGTGACGCTCGACGGCCGGCTGGTCGGGATCAACACGGCGATTTTCTCGCAAAGCGGCGGCTCGCATGGAATCGGTTTTGCGATTCCCGCGAACATGGTGCGCGCGGTCGTCAGCGGCTTGACCAAGGGCGGGCGGCTGGTCCGGCCCTGGTTCGGCGCCTGGGGCCAGGCGGTCACCGCCGATATCGCGGCCTCGCTCGGGCTGGCGCGCCCGCGGGGCGTAATGATCAACGAGGTCTATGCAGGCGGCCCCGCCGGGCGGGCGGGCATCGCCGTCGGCGATGTCATCA
>JAVJPD010000495.1:0-1103 GCA_040216475.1 Rhodospirillales bacterium | reverse complement strand
CGATGATGCCGCATGGTGGCGGCGCCCCCCCGGCACGCATTGCATCGATAACGACTTTCGCGTGGCCACCGCCACCTAAGATTATACATTTTCGGGCACTGGACGTCATTTGTCTTGCCAGGAAATATCATAAAAGTGCTTTTGTATGATTGTTTTATCAAAAAAGATATTTTTTAGAATCTCTTTGATTCGTTCCGATGCGCCACCCTCTCCATAAGGATGCTTGGCTAAAAAAGCGCTATTGCGAAAATCGTCGGATAAACCCGTTCGAATTGCCGCTTGAATCGCTTCTGGATTGCCGTCGCAATCAAGCACGGATGCGGCCCGTGGGCGGCCTTTTTGGCGATCCCCAACATTGATTGAAATGGTTCGGCAAGCAGGAGCTTCAATGATTCCACTCGATGAATTGCCAATTGCAATATCAGCGATATGAAGCAGACTTAGGTATTTTTGGTAGCCAAGCGAGGGGAAAAGTCGTGCCCGTTTCGGGTTGGCCTTGATAAATCGATCTATCTCTTCAGCAATGAAATGATTTCCAGCATCCGTATTAACTCCTGTAAAAACGATCATTGATTCCGGGAATGCATCAAGTGCTTCCATGAGTGCTCGGCATTCATTGTCAGCTTCTTCCCTATGTGTGGTAACGGGATGGTACGTCGCAAGAAAAAGCGGCGAAGAAAAAAAGCAATCCAAATCCCGTTCTAATTGTTCGCGCGACAGCATTTTTGTCCGCTTAATATGATCGAGCCCGGGAGCGCCTACGGTATAGACCCTGGCGGGATCTTCGCCCATTTGAATCACCCGATGAGTGAATACGTTGGCGGCGGTCAGGTGAAATTGAGCCATTTTAGTGATGGCATGACGGAATGATTCGTCAATAGCGCCTTCGCTCGATTCACCCCCGTGAAGATGAGCGATCGGAATACGACAAATGACTGCAGCGATAACGGCGGCAAATGCCTCAAAGCGATCTCCAAGGATTAAAACGATATCGGGCCGTAAAGTGTCGAGCGCTTTTGTAAGGCCGGAAAGACCTAAACCCATCGATCTTGATATTGCTGCTGAGGTGTCGTCGCCGATATCCATATCGACCGTGGCAGTGA
>JAVJPD010000494.1:0-1534 GCA_040216475.1 Rhodospirillales bacterium | reverse complement strand
TCCGAGTTGCACGCGTTTCTGGTTTTCGATCTGCTCGGCATCAACAACGTGAAGCCGGTGCTCGGCCTGTCGTCGGGCGATCAACGCAAGGCGATCCTGCGCGGCGAAATCAACGTCAAGCGCGACTCGACGATCAACTATCTCACCAAGGTCGAGAAGTACGTCAAGAAAGGCACCCTGGTTCCGTGGATCACGCTTGGATACATGAGCAAGGGTAAAATCGGCCGCGATCCGGCGTTTCCGAAAATGCCGACGATCATCGAGGCCTACAAAGCCGTGAACGGCGGCAAGGCGCCTTCCGGCATCGCGTATGACACCTATATGCACTTCTACCACATGGCCGTAACGGCTTCGAAGGGTTTCGCCCTGCCGCCGAAAACGCCGCAAGCCATCGTTGACGCTTATGTCGAAGCAGCGAAAAAAATCAACGCGGACAAGGAATTCGCGAAAAAAGCCGGCAAGATGTACGGCGTTTACCCGATCCTTTACGGCGACGAGGCGAGAGAAGCAGTTCGCGCCGCGGTCGGCCTGACGCCGGAAGCCAAGAAACATGTCGCAAAGTTCATCAAGGACAAGTTCGGCCTGAACATCTAAACCGTTTTGCACGGTCGATGAATGCGAGAGCCGGCGCCGTAAAGGCGCCGGCTCATTTTTTAGTGCGTTCCCGCTATTTCCTGAACGGTGCAGCGCTGCATCAACCGGCGGAGCGGCGGCGCGTAATCGAATGTGGCCTTGTGCTGAACGGCGCAATTATCCCAAATCAACACATCACCCTGTTGCCACTCGTGCTGGTAGCGGAACTCATCCTTTATGACGTGGACAAACAAAAACTCCAGAAGATCCCTGCTTTCCTGTTCCGGCATATCCAGGATGTGATCGGTATAGCCTTCGCAGACATAGAGGCATTTCCGTTTCGTTACCGGATGGCTGCGCACAACCGGGTGAATGGCGTCAGGCGGAAATTTTGACAGCTCCTCTTCGCTCAAAAGGGGACGATTACCGAACTGCCGGGCCTTTCTGTTCCACATCAAACGGAAGCTGTTGGCGGCCATTAGACCGGCCAGACGGATTTTGACATCCCCGGGCAAGGCATCATATGCGGCGGCGACGTCCGTGAATTGAGTCGCTCCATAGACCACGCCGTCTTTCACCGGCACTTCAATGGCGTGCAGAATCGTGGCCTTGCTGGTCCGGGTCTCGTAGCAAAGATCGGAATGCCAGTACCGTCCGGCATCGTCCGATCCCAGGTTCTTGCCGTCGACCTTCACGTTCGAAATGTAATTCACCTCCAGCGAGTCTGGCTGAATACGCTTTTCCGAATCCTTGTTCTTGGAATGCCGGCGTCCGCTGATTTGAAGTGGCCCGAAACGGCGACCGAAATCGCTGAGCTGCGTCGTATCAATATCCTGTTTTCGGATCGCGATAACCGCATACTTGAAAAGAGCCGCCTCGACCTCCTCGAACACCGCCGCACTCAACGGCTTGCGCAAATCCAAGCCGATGATTTCGGCACCGATATCATTTCCGAGAGGGC
>JAVJPD010000493.1:0-2210 GCA_040216475.1 Rhodospirillales bacterium | reverse complement strand
CCGGTATTGCCCGCGGTGCCCTCGACGATCACGCCGCCCGGCTGCAACAGCCCTTTTTCCTCGGCGTCGAGCACGATATAGAGCGCCGCGCGGTCCTTGACCGAGAGGCCGGGGTTCAGGAACTCGGCCTTGCCGAGAATGGTGCAGCCCGTCAGTTCGGAGGCTTTTTTGAGCTTGATCAGCGGCGTATTGCCGATGGAGGCGGTAAAACCGTCGCGGATGTCCATGAGGGTCTCGTTGATTAGATCGTTATGAAGTACGCGGCAGACTACCCGCCGGGCCGGGTTCGATCAAGCGTTGGCGCGGGGATAACATGCTCGGATCACGGCCTTTTGCGCCATTTCGCCCGCAGATCGGCGTGGTGTTGGCGCAGCCATTGCAGCCCGATGATGGTCATCGAGTTGTTGATCCGGCCTTCGTCGAGCCGCCGGAAGACGTCCTCGGCCGGTATCGTGATCACGCGGATGTTTTCGTGCTCCTCGGTCATGCCGTGAACCCCGTCGGCCTTGGCGGCGTCGACTTGGCCGCAGAAGATGTACATGGTCTCCGAACTGCCGCCGGGCGACACCAGGTATTTCACCACCGGCACCAGCTCGCCGACCTCGCAGCCGGCTTCCTCGAGGGTTTCGCGGCGGATGACGCCCTCGGGCGTTTCGCCTTCGTCGATGATGCCGGCGACCAGCTCGAGCAGCCATGGCGAGGCGCGGTCGTCCCACCAGGGCGAAGAAAGGGCGGCATAGGCGCCGATGCGGAATTGCTCGACCAGCACCACCTGGTCGAGGTCGGCATCGTACAGCACCACGCAGGCGGCGTGGCCGCGCTCGAACACCTCGCGGGTGAAATCCGCGCTCCAGCCGCCCTCGAACAGGCGGTGTTTCAGATGGTACTTGTCGACCCGGAAATAGCCCCGGAACGGGGTTTCCCTCTTGGCGATCTTGACGTCGTCGGGATTCATGGTGTCGCTCGTCTGTTGGCGGATGCCCAAACCTATCCCCGCGGCGGCGGTTTTGATAGCCTCGAAGGGCTTCAAAAAAAACGATCGCGGGAGGGTGCATACCGGCGGCGGCCGTGAACGACCGCGGCGCCTTCGCGCAGCGATGACGGGCGAATAGAGTCTACAAACCGGGCCCGGGCCCTGTTATAAGGGCCGCCGTCGGCCGGATGCTTCGATCGCGGCGCCCTGGGGGCGTCCTTGGGGCGCGGCGGGAGCGATTTTTCCCCGGCGGACGATGCGAGTGGACGATATAGCGCGCGGCCGGTTTCGTAACGGCGACCGCGCGCGGCATGTTGGAGTTACCCGGCTATTTCGACCAATACCCTTCAGGCGCGCGACGCCGGTCCGGTCTCCGATTGGGCCCGGCGGCGCACCTTCGCCATCATCTCCCATCCCGACGCGGGCAAGACCACCCTGACCGAGCGGTTGCTGCTGTTCGGCGGCGCGATCCGCATGGCGGGGCACGTCAAGGCGCGCGGCGAGCGGCGGCGCACGCAATCCGACTGGATGGAGATCGAGCGCACGCGCGGCATATCGATATCGAGTTCGGTCATGACCTTCGAGCACGGCGGTCTTGTCTTTAACCTCCTCGATACGCCCGGCCACGAGGATTTCAGCGAGGATACCTACCGGACGCTGACCGCCGTCGATTCGGCGATCATGGTGATCGACGCCGCGAAGGGAATCGAGAGCCAGACCCGCAAGCTTTTCGAGGTATGCCGGCTGCGCGACATTCCGATCATCACATTCATTAATAAAATCGACCGGGAGGGACGGGACCCGTTCGAACTGCTCGATGAAATCGAAAGCTCGCTTGCCCTCGACGTTTGCCCGATGACCTGGCCGGTCGGCATGGGCGGCGAGTTTCGCGGCTGCTTCGATCTGCGCGCGCGGCGTTTTTTAACATCGGACGGCGGCAGCGGCGGAGCGTACCGGCGGCCTATCGACTGCGCGGGGCCCGACGATCCGTTGCTGGAAGAGCATGTGCCGGCCCCCGTGCTTGCTTCTTTCCGCGAAAGCGCGGCCTTGGCGTCTTCCGCCTACCCGGCGCTCGACACGGAGGCCTATCGCGCCGGGCACATGACGCCCGTGTTTTTCGGCAGCGCATTGAAGGACTATGCCGTTAGCGAGCTGCTCGGCGCCTTGGCGGATATCGCGCCGCCGCCGCGCGCGCAACCGGCGGTGCCGAGAAACATCGAACCGGGCGAGGCGGGGG
>JAVJPD010000492.1:0-2301 GCA_040216475.1 Rhodospirillales bacterium | reverse complement strand
CCTTCATCAGCCAATGCGCGAGACGTCGCAGCAACTCCGTCTGAGGCCCGCCGCCTTCATGGCCCCGGCCCCACAGCCAGATATGATCGCTGAGAATTTGCGCGATGCGTCCCTTGCCTTCGCGCTGCAGAACCAGCAACGGCAGATTGTCGACCCCCGACATCACGACGTTGCCCTGACGAATACTGGCCTCGACGTGGCGGTACCAGCTGCCCCAGGAAGGCTTGTCGTTTTTGTTCTTCGGTGCGAGATCCGCCGTAACGGGATGACGCCCACCCAATTCCGTCAGCTTGGGGAGAAATCCCTGTTCGAATACCTTGCCGGTCGGCGCGCCGGGCATCACACGGCCCAACGGCGTGCGGAAAAGGCTGCGCACGCCGGCGAACTCCGGCCCGACGGACAGTAAGACGGCGCCGCCGTTGCGCAAATACTCCGTGATTTTTTCCAGATAGAATACCGGAATGACGTCGCGGACCAGATAGCGGTCGAACACGAGCAGATCGAACTCGTGAAGTTTCTGATCGAACAATTCGCCACCGGAAAGGCAATCAGCGAAAGCTCGCTGAGCGGCGTAAAGTCGTTTTTCTCGGGCGGCCGCAGAATCGTGAAGTGAACCAGGTCGACCGCCGGATCGGATTTCAGCAAGTTGCGCCACGTCCGTTCTCCGACATGGGGCTGCCCCGAGATCAGGACGACCCGAAGCCGTTCGCGCACGCCGTTGACGCTGACGGCGGCGCGGTTGTTCAAACGCGTCAATTCTCCCGGAACCGCCTCGACTTCCAATTCGACGACCGTAGCCCCGGCATGCTCCAAGGGAACGGACAAGGTGTGATTCTGTCCGACGGTAACCCGGGTCCGGCCGATTTCAACGCCGTCGACACGAAACCGCACCTCGGCGTTTTCGGGAACGACTTGCCGGCCCTTGGCGTTCGCGCGCCTGTCTTCGACCCGGTAAACGACCTGAACCTCTTTCCCGACCAGCCCGTAACTCGGCGCCTTGTCGATGATGAGCCGACGGTCGCTTTCGTTGCGCTGGCCCGTGAGCAGCACGTGAATCGGCCCCGGCAACGGCGGCTTGCCGGTCTTTCCGGGCCTCGGTTTCGGCACGTCGTGAACCTGGCCGTCCGTGATCATCATGACTCCGGCCAATTGATTCTGGGGTATATCGGCGATCGCCTGTTCCAAGGGGCCGAATAGATGCGTGCCGTCTCCTTCCCGTTCGGCGGAAGAGGCCTTAACGCGCACTTCACGCAGCTCGAAGTTCGGATAGTCCTTTACGGCGGTTCGAAGCGCGGACAACGCCTGTTCATTTTGCGCCGCGCGCTTTTCGATGCTCTGGCTCGGCGATTCATCGATTACGGCAATCGCGATGTCGGGTTGCGGGGTGCGCCGCTCTTGAATGAACCGCGGATTCGACAACACCAACAGCAGGATCGCGAAACAGACGATCCGCAGCAGGATGCCGCGGGCGCGCTGCCACACCGACAATCCGATCAGCGCCGAACCGAGCAACGCGAACACGGCCAACACCGCCCACGGCACGAACGGCGACAAGACGATTTGGCTCATCATCGGCCCAGCCTCATCATAATGGCCGGCAAATGAACCTGATCGGCCTTGTAATTGCCCGTCAGCGAATACATGACGATATTCACGCCGAAGCGGTACGCATACTCCCGCTGCCGCTCGCCGCCGGGCACGGGGGTGAAGAGAGGCCGCTGGGCCTCATCCATGGCCCACGCGGCGGCCCAATCGTGGCTGCCCACGACGACGGCCGAAACGCCGTCATTCACGCGCGAGCCGGCACGCTCGACCCAAATCCGGCCGCCTTCCCAACGGCCCGGCGCTTGGCGGATCAAATAAAACGACCGCGTCAGAACGTGGTTCGAGGGCATCGGAATCAACGGCGGAATATCGAGCTGCTCCGCCAACCCGCGCATCACCGACGCATGTTCCGCGCCGGTTTTATCCCGCGTATCGAAGAAGATCGTACCGCCGTCGCGCATGAAGCGATTCAGCTTGCCGACGGACTCGGGCGTTAACGGCTTTTGCTCGGCCGTGATCGGCCAATACAACAAAGGGAAAAACGACAAAGAGTCCTTGGCGAGATCGATGCCCATCGGCTCACCGAGCTCGGCGGCGGTCCGCTGCGCCAACACGGTGCGGAGGCCATCGAGGCCGGCGCGGCTGATGTCGTCGATTTCCTTATTACCCGTCAGCACAAACGCGATGCGCGTCTGCAGGCTCGCCGTCAATGCGAAGTTATCCTGTCCTTGCGCGTGCGCGCTGCCTGCAGCCAAC
>JAVJPD010000491.1:0-1879 GCA_040216475.1 Rhodospirillales bacterium | reverse complement strand
GCACCGGCGAGCCGCCCGGGGAATTCACCGCGAGCGCCACCGCCTTAAGGCGGCGCCCCTCGAACGCCTTTTCGAGCGCCTCCGCCAGGCCCGCGAGACTCAGGCCGCGGCGCAACGGCCCCATGCTGCCGATAATGCCGTTCAGGCGAACGACGTTCACGACCGGCGCGGGATCGCGAAAACGCAGAAAACTGTAGCGGGACATAAACGACATGAAATTCCTTTTAAACGGCTTTACCGATGATACACCGCCGCGCTTACAAAACCAGCCCCTCGCCGCCGCGCAGAATTCGTTCCGCCTCCGGCGTGTAGGCGCCGTCCGGCTTGTGCAGCACCAGCCCAGGCAACAGGGCAAGCGGCGAGGAAAGGCCTTTGCGCGCACGCACGATCACCCGCTTCGCCGCTTTTGCGTTTTCCGGATTCCCATTCCCGTCCGCGGCCGATTTCGGCCACAGGGGAAACACCGCGATATCGCCGAACGCCCCATACAAGGCCGCCAATAAGGCATCGAGCCGGTCGGCCCGGTAAATCATCGTCAGCGTGCCCTTGCGCTTGAGCATCAATTGCGCGAACGCGATCCAGTCCTCGAGTTTTGCCTCTTCGCGGGTCGCGGCTTTTTTACGCGCCTCCGGCGGCGGATGGCCGTGCGCCTCGGACAGATACGGCGGATTGCACATGACGTGATCGAACGAACCCGGTTGAAGCGCCGGCGGCGGCGCAACGATATCGCCGCGAACGATCTCGATATCGGCACCGTTTATTTTCGCGTTATGCGCCGCGAGTTCGGCCGATGTCTCGTCACGCTCGATACCGGCGAGGCGCACGCCGGAAACGCGCGCCGCCAGGCACAGCGCGGCGGTGCCGACGCCGGCACCCGCGTCCAAAACTTTATCGCCCGCGCGCGCCGGAACGGCGGCGGCCAGCAGGACCGGATCGACGGCGGCGCGATAGCCTGCGGCCGGCTGGCAAATCGTGACCCGCCCGCCGAGCACGGCGTCCTCGCTTGTCTTAATGCCGTTATCCTGAATCGTCATATCGTTAATCCGAGGATTCGTTAATCCAGAGGATCGGCCGTGCCCTTGGCGATTTCGTCGGCCAAGGCCAAGACGTCCCGGGCGCGATCGAGATCGCCGTCGGCCACCATCACCCGGCGCGGAATGGCGGCGGCGCTGCCTTCCAAAACGCTGGTGTGGGTGTCCAAAACGATCGCCTCGATACCCTCGCGCGACAAGGCCACCGTCAGCCAGGACAGCAGCACCGGATCGTTGGTTCTCAGCAATTCGACCATGGTTTTCGACTCGCAACCGTCATCATCACCCGCCCGGGGTCTCTCAAAAGCGGATTTCCCTTTGATTATACAGATTTATCCCCCCAATGGGGCGTTGAATGCTTGACCGGCGCGCGGACCGCTCCTTATGCTTCCAGCGGCGGACGAGGGAGACCCGCTCCAGGGGAGAAAATCGTGGCAACCGTTGTCAATCTGAACGAGGAACGCGAGAAAAAAACCTCGCTCGGCCCGATCGTCGAACTGGTCGAGGCCGACATCAAGGCCGTGAATCAGGTCGTCATCGACCGCATGCAGTCCCAGGTGTCGCTGATCCCGCAACTGGCGGGGCATATCGTCGCCGCCGGCGGCAAGCGCCTGCGCCCAATGCTCACCCTCGCGGCGGCGCGCATGTGCGGCTAGGAAGGAGACCGCCACGTCGGTTTGGCGGCCTGCGTCGAATTCATCCATACCGCTACGCTGCTGCACGACGACGTGGTCGACGAAAGCGACCTGCGCCGCGGCTTCGCCTCCGCCAACGCCGTCTGGGGCAACAAGGCGAGCGTGCTGGTCGGCGATTTCCTGTTCAGCCGGTCGTTCGAACTGATGGTCGAG
>JAVJPD010000490.1:0-11933 GCA_040216475.1 Rhodospirillales bacterium | reverse complement strand
GGCCGATGCCGAAGCTGATGGCGGGCACCGGCGAGGACAAGGTGCATCTGCTGGTGCCGATCACCGCGGATCGCGGCCTGTGCGGCGGCTTCAACGGCTCCATCGTGCGCGCGACGCGCCAGCAGGTCGTGTCCTTGACCGCCCAGGGCAAGACCGTGAAGATTTTCTGCATCGGCCGCAAGGCGCGCGATCTGCTGCGCCGCGATCACGCCGACCTGATCATCGACAGCATGACCGGCGTGACCCATAACAACCCGTCGTATGAGTCGGCGGACGAGATCGGTACGCGTCTGGTGGCCCTGCTCGACTCCGGCGAGTTCGACGTCTGCACGATGATCTTCAACACCTTCAAGTCGGCGATCGCGCAGGTGCTGACCCGCCGGCAGCTGATTCCGGTGCCGCGGCCCGAGGCGGCCGAGGAGAGCGACGCGCAAGCCGGGCCGAAGGCGCTGCACATCATGGAGCCGAGCGAGGCCGAATTGATGGAAACCCTGCTGCCGCGCAACCTCAGCACCCAGATTTTCCGCGCCCTTTTGGAAAGCTACGCCTCCGAACAGGGCGCGCGCATGACCGCGATGGATAACGCGACCCGCAACGCGGGCGACATGATCGACGGCCTGACGCTGACCTACAACCGCACCCGTCAGGCGGTCATCACGAGTGAGCTGATCGAAATTATCTCCGGCGCCGAAGCCTTGTAGCGGCGCGGGGGATCATGAACGTTTTGAATGTGACGACAGGAAAGTAAAGGCCGATAAAAAGGCCCGAGAGGAGTCCAGAGATGGCGACAAATAATATCGGAACGATTTCCCAGGTGATGGGCGCCGTGGTCGACGTTCAGTTCGAGGCCGAACTGCCGGCGATTCTGAACGCGCTGCACGTCGACAACCACGGCCAGCGGCTGGTGTTGGAGGTGGCGCAGCATCTGGGCGAGAACATGGTACGCACCATCGCGATGGACACGACCGACGGCCTCACGCGCGGCCAGGAAGCGACCGATACCGGCGAGCCGATCATGGTGCCGGTCGGCCCGGAGACCCTGGGGCGCATCCTCAACGTCACCGGCGACCCGGTGGACGAGCGCGGCCCGTGCGAAACCAAGGCCCGCTATCCGATCCACCGCCCGGCGCCCTCGTTCCTCGATCAATCGACGGAAAGCGAAATTCTCATCACCGGCATCAAGGTGGTCGATCTCATCGAGCCCTATCCGAAAGGCGGCAAGGTCGGCCTGTTCGGCGGCGCCGGCGTCGGCAAGACCGTCATCATCATGGAGCTGATCAACAACATCGCCAAGGCCCACGGCGGCTACTCCGTGTTCGCGGGCGTCGGCGAGCGGACCCGCGAGGGCAACGACCTCTATCACGAAATGATCGAATCGGGCGTGATCTCGCTCGACGGCGCCGGCTCCAAGGCGGCCCTGGTGTACGGCCAGATGAACGAGCCGCCGTGCGCGCGCGCCCGCGTCGGCCTTACCGGCCTGACGTTGGCCGAATACTTCCGCGACGAGGAAGGCCAGGACGTGCTGTTCTTCGTCGACAACATCTTCCGCTTCACGCAAGCCGGCTCGGAAGTGTCCGCGCTGCTCGGCCGCATCCCCTCGGCGGTGGGCTATCAGCCGACTCTGGCCACCGACATGGGCAACCTGCAGGAGCGCATCACGTCGACCAACAAGGGTTCGATTACCTCGGTGCAGGCCATTTACGTGCCGGCGGACGATTTGACCGACCCGGCGCCCGCCACCTCGTTCGCCCACTTGGACGCGACCACGGTGCTGTCGCGCTCGATCGCCGAGCTCGGCATCTATCCGGCGGTGGACCCGCTCGATTCGACCTCGCGCGTGCTCGACCCGCGCATCGTCGGCGAGGAGCATTACCAGGTGACCCGCGAAGTGCAGCGCATCCTGCAAGGCTACAAGTCCCTGCAGGACATCATCGCCATTCTCGGCATGGACGAGCTCTCCGAAGAGGACAAGCTCACCGTCGCCCGGGCCCGGAAGATTCAGCGCTTCCTCAGCCAGCCGTTCCACGTCGCCGAGGTGTTCACCGGCACGCCGGGCGTGTTCGTCTCGCTCGAGGACACCATCAAGGGCTTCAAGGGCATCTGCGCCGGCGACTACGACCATCTGCCCGAGGCCGCCTTCTACATGGTCGGCACCATCGAGGAAGCGGTCGAGAAGGCCAAGAAGATGGCCGCGGAAGTCAGCGATTGAGACGCGTGATTAAGGAGTAAGCGAGGGATGGCCGACAAGGTGCAATTCGAGATCGTGACGCCGACGCGGCTGTTGGTCGCGGAGACGGCCGACATGATCGTGGTGCCCGGCGGCGACGGCGATTTCGGCGTGCTGCCCGGCCACACGCCGCTGTTGTCCTCGATCCGCCCCGGCATCGTCGATATCCACGAACACGGCAAGGTGCAGGCACGCTTCTTTATCGCCGGCGGGTTCGCCGAGGTCGATCCGGAGAAGTGCGTGATCCTGGCCGACGAGGCCGCCCCCGTCGGCGAGATCGACAAGGCCGCGGCCCAGGCCCGCCTGGAAAACGCGAAGAAATCGATCGAGGGCATTGACGAGGCCTCGCGCAAGGCCGCCGAGGCCGAGCTGGCCCGCGCCGAGGCGATGGTGGCGGCAGCCGAGGCGCATGCCGGTTAACGGACAACGAGGCGCACGCCGGTTAACGGATAACGAGGCGCACGCCGCCGGAAAATTTTGTACGATCTTCGTTGCCCCTTCCCCTTCGACAAGCTCAGGGTGGGGGGCGTAAAATACCCGGAAATGCCTCACCCTGAGCCTGTCGAAGGGTGGGGCATGTCTCTACCTTAATCCGGCTCGCTGCCGGAAGGTTTAACGATAATCGACGGTCCGGCATTCCGCCGCGCCGCATTCCGAGGGAGGATAGTCATCATGCGGTTTTATATCGTCAATCACGCGCACGCGGTGCCCCGCGATCAGGTCGAATCGATGGACAAGCGCCCGCTGTCCGACAAGGGCCGCAAGGACAATGCGAACCTCGTCGCGTTCATGAAAAAGAACGGCGAGAAGGTCGATCTCGTCTATCACGTGGACACGTCCTGGACCAAGGAGAACGCGGAACTGTTCGCCAAGGAATGGGGCGGCGGCGCCAAGGTCTCCGCGACGCCGTATCCGCTGAAATCCGGCTCCGACGTCGCGCCCTGCCTCGAGGACGTCAACAAGAACGAGCAGAACATCGTCCTCGCCGGGCCGAGCGACGGCTGCATGAAGATCGCGACGGCGCTCTTGACGGGCGGCGCCCGCCAGGAGCCCTCGGCGGTGACTCTCGGCAACGGCGTCTGCGCCTGTCTCGAACGCGGCACCGACGGCGCCTGGACGCTGCAGTGGATGATCCGCCCCGAACAACTGGGTTAAGCGGGATCGTTCAGGCGGCCTTGTCGATGTAGGGTAGGTAGCCCTGATCGGTCCTGAGGATATGGCCGGTCAGCCAGGTTCGCAGAAACTCGAGAAAATCCTCGGTGTCGAAGCCGTCGGGATAGCGCTGGAACAATTCGGCCGCCGTCTGTATCCGCTTGGCGATTTTCTCGTGGCGGCGCTTGTGCGCTTCCTCGTCCGGATAGCCGGTATTTTCGAACAGCTTTTCCTCGCGCGCGAAATGTTCCTCGACGTAACGGCTCAGGATCGCGAACGTGGCGGCAATTCGCTCCGGCGGCAGCCCGGCTTCCGAGTCACGGTGCAGGGCGTTGATCAGGTTGCAGAGGTTGCGGTGATCGTAATCGATGACCGCATGGCCGACGTCGTACTCGTTGCGCCATTCCAGAAACATAACGTATCTCCCTGCCGCACGTGCGATTGCGTCCTTGGGCTTCGCCGCCCGCCCCGGTAGAATGCCCGCAGCAACGCTAGGATGACATGATCATGGTCAAACTTTACCTGGTGCGCCACGGCAAGGCCGAGAAGCAGAATGAAAGCGGTGATATGGTCCGTGCGCTCGACGCGGCCGGGCGCGACGAGGTCGGCCGCATGGCGTCTTTCCTCGCGCGCAGCATCCGGGTGCCGCGCGTGGTCCACAGCGGTTACCTGCGCGCCGCCCAGACCGCGCTGATCCTCTCGGAAGCCTTGGGCCCGGGTAAAATGGTCGAGGAAAGCACCGTGCCCATGGGCCCGGGCGACGACGTGATCGAATTCGCCAAGGCCCTCGACCGCGTCAAGGAAACCGTGATGGTGGTCGGCCACATGCCGTTCATGGCGGATTTGGTGTCCTATCTCACCGTGGGCGACGCGGATGCCGGTATATGTCATTTCGAAACCGGCGCGGTGGCCTGCCTCGAGCGGGTCGGCAAGCGTTGGGTGTTGCGCTGGCTCGCCGGGCCCGCCATGCTGGGCCTCAAGGGCATCGACAAAGGGGATTAACCCGAACGAGGAGGCTGCGATGGCCATCGTCGAACAGCTTGCCGACTATCAAGGCGCGCGCAACAACATCACCGAACGCATCGCCGCCTTCGCGATCGAGACCCGCCATGAGGACATCCCTGCAAAAGTGATCGAGGGCGGTAAGCGCTCGCAGCTCGATACCCTCGGCGTGACCCTCGCCGGCGTCGCCGACGACCCGGCGGCGGGAATTCTCGGCGATTTCGGCAAGGACATGGCGCCGGGCGAAGACGCGACCGTGATCGGCCAAGGCTTCAAGACGTCGCTGTCCTACGCCGCGCTCGCCAACGGCACCGCCGCCGATGTCATCGGTTACAGTGACGTCGCGTTGGAGACCATGAACCATCCCTCGCCGTCCGTGTGCGCGGCTTTGTGGGCGCTCGGCGAAAAACTCGGATCGAGCGGCAAGGACGTTCTCGCCGCGCACGTCATCGGCCTCGAGATCGCCGAGAAGATCGGCCACGCCATCCGCCCGAAGTTTCAGCAGAAGGGCTGGGAGCCGCGCGGCGTGCAGAACACGTTCGCGTCCGCCGCCGCGTGCGCGCGCCTGCTCGGGCTCGACGTGAAAACGACGGCCAACGCGCTCGGCATCTGCGGCGCCGAGGCGTCCGGCATGCGCGCGGTCAAGGGCACCATGAGCAAGGCCTACATCACCGGCATGGCGGCGCGCAACGGGATCGAGGCGGCGCTCTTGGCCTCACGCGGCTATACCGGCCCCATCAACGTGTTCGAGGCCAAGGACGGCGTGCTGCAGACCTTCGGCGAGGGTGCGAGCGGGCAAAATCTTGTTCCTTCTCTGGGCAATCCGTGGGAGTTCCTCGATCCGGGCATTACCTACAAACGCTTCCCGGTCTGCACCTGCACCCACCCGGCCATCGAGGCGGCGCTGAAACTGCGCGGCGATCACGATCTCAAGCCCGAGGATATCGAAGCCATCACGTGCTCGACCACGCCCGACGTGGTGGACTGGCTGCCGTTCAGCCGACCGCTGCACAAGTTCCAGGGCAAGTACTCGATGCAGTTCACCGTCGCGCTGGCCATGCTCGAAGGCGATGTTGTGTTGAAAAGCGTCAACGACGCCAAGGTCGCCGACCCCGCGATCCGCGCGTTCATGGACAAGATCACCATGGACCTTTTACCGGAGTATGAAAAAGCGGGATATACGCCCGCCTACGCGCCTTACGGCTGCCGGGTGACGATGAAACTGAAGGACGGCCGCACCCTGGTTCACAAGCAGGACAATTGTTCCTGGGAGCCCAAGACCCCGCCGAGCTGGGACGCGCTGTGCCGTAAGTTCCACACCTGCGCCGAGCTGATCCTGCCGCGTGCCCAGGCCGACCGGGCCGTCGAACTGGTCCACGGGCTGGAGAAATTGAAAAGCATCTCCCGCCTGATGGACACGGTGCGGGGGTAGCCCTTCGATAGGAGTCCCATGCTCCAGCTTGCCCCGGACGCCAAGACCGAGCGGGAGACGGACGCTAAAGATTCCGACGATCTCTACTGCGCCGCCTGCGGCGCGTTGATCACCAAAACTTCCTGGCGGGTCAGCCGCAACGGCGAGCATGAGCATGTCGTTTTCAATCCGGCCGGGATCGTGTTCCGCATCGTCTGCTTCAAGGAGGCCCCCGGGGTGGCCGGCCACGGCGCCGCGTCCGGCGAGTTCACCTGGTTCAAGGGCAATCGATGGATCGTCGTCGGCTGCGCGGGCTGCAACGCGCACTTGGGCTGGAAGTTCTCCTCGGGCGAGGACGTGTTTTTCGCCCTCATCAAGCCGAAATTGAGCGATAAGAAGCCGAATTGAAACGATCTTTGCGGGCCCCGTCATACCCCGGTAATCGCCCGGAAAGCCTTGCGATTCCGCCGGTTTGATCCTATATCAGGGGCGCATTATGATCGCGCCGCACGCGTTATTTAAAGACCCAGCCGAGAGGATCCCGTCATGCCGGACACATCCGCACCCGCCAACACGGACATTCGTTTCACCCCGATCAGCGATAAGGCGGGGAGCTTCGTCGAGGGCGTCGATCTGACCCGGCCGATGAGCGAGGCAGCCTTCAACACGATCCGCGACGAGCTTTGCAAGCGCACGGTTCTGGTCATTCGCGGCCAGAACATGACGCCGGGCCAGCAGGTCGCCTTCAGCAAGCGTTTCGGCGAGCTGGAACTGCACGTGCTGCAGGACCTGTGCCTCAAGGACTATCCGGAGATCTTCATCGTCTCCAACATCAAGGAAGACGGCAAGCCGATCGGCGCCTACGACGGCTCGCGGGTCTATCACATCGATCTCGCCTACCTCGACCGCCCCTCGATGGGCTCGGTGTTCTACTGCGTCGAACACCCCGCCGAGGGCGGCCAGACCTGCGCCGTCAATATGAGCGCGGTCTATGAAGCGCTGCCCCGGGAGAAGAAGGACTTTCTCAAGGGCAAGACCATCGTGCGCGATTACGCCTGGCACTACGCGCGCAACCACCCGGAGCGCCCGCCGCTGACCGACGAGCAGAAGAAGAAGGTGCCGCCCGTCGAGCACCCCGCCGTGACCGTGCATCCCGTCAGCGGCCGTCCGATCCTGTTCCTCGACGCCATGTACTGCCGCCGCTTCGGCGACATGACCGAGGAAGAAAGCCAGCCGATCTTCCGGGAGCTTCTCGACTTCGCCGACCGGGACGAATTCCGCTACGCTCACAGCTGGCTGCCCGGCGACGTGATGATCTGGGACAACCTGAATTCCATGCACAAGCGCCTGCCGTTCGATCTCGAGAACACCCGGCGCCTGATGCACCGCACTACCGTCGTGGGCTGCAAGCCCCAGGCTTATCAGGGCTAAGGCAAGCTCGGCTTTCCATTTTTTCTCGTCATTGCCCGGCGATAGCCCGGGCAATCCAGATTTGCGATAGGCTGGATGCCCCGGACTTTCGCCGGGGCATGACGAAAAAGAAGAACGCCGGCGGCGTTTGACCGGCAAGAGGCGATTTGACCGGCTTATGCCGTGGGCCTAAAATCCGCTTCCAGGGAGAACGCACCCTGGGACAGCAAGGATCGATAAGCCCGCCATGCCGGATACCAACGCCGATCAAGATACTTCCGCCAACGACAACGTGACCTTCAGGCGCCTCAAGCCGCTGGTCGGCAGCGAGGTGCTGAACGTCGACCTGACCCGGCCGATGAGCGACGCGACGTTCGCGCGCATCCGCAAGGAGATGTGCGAGCGCGGCGCCTTGGTCATCCGCGGCCAGAACATGACGCCCGAGCAGCACATCGCGTTCAGCCGGCGGTTCGGCCCGCTCGAACATCACGTGCTCAATAATTTCTGCCTCGACGGCCATCCCGAGATTTTCATCGTCTCGAACATCGTCGAGAACGGCAAGCACATCGGCGCCTACGACGGCTCCAAGACCTATCACATCGATCTCTCCTACATGCAGGTGCCGAGCCTCGGCTCGGTGTTCTATTGCCTGGAGCATCCGCCCATCGGCTCGGGCGGCGAGACCAGCGTCATCAACATGAGCGCGGTCTTCGATGCCCTGCCCGAGGAGAAGCGTAAATTCTTCGCCGGGCGCGGCGCGGTCCACGATTACGTGTGGAACTACGAGCGCGTCCACACCGACCGGCCGGCCCTGACCGAGGAGCAGAAAAAACGCGTGCCGCCGGTGGTCCATCCCGCCGTCTGCACCCATCCGGAAACCGGCCGCGATGTCTTGTACATCGACGACAACTTCTTCCGCCGCTTCGAGGACATGAACGACGAGGACAGCCGCGCGGTCGTCGAGGACCTGCTGCCGTTCGCCGACCGGGATCAATTCAAATACGTGCACGCCTGGACGCCGGGGGACGTGCTGATTTGGGACAACCGCAGCTCGATTCATAAGCGTCTGCCGTTCGACACCGGCAACACCCGGCGCCTCATGCACCGCACCACCATCATCGGCGAAAAGCCGTTCTACAAGGGCTAAGCCGCCCCCGATTATCTTTAAAAACACAAGGCGCGCGCCGCAACAGCCGGGCGCGCCGCAAAGGGAGGAGAAACACATGCATTGGACACCCCGCCGGGAGAAATTCCGCGCCGTTCTCGCAGGCAACCGCTGCGTCCATCCGGGCTCGGTGTACGACGCCATGTCGGCGCGCATGGCCGAGGACATCGGCTTCGAGGTCGGCATGTTCGCCGGCTCCATCGCCTCGCTGGCGATCATCGGCGGGCCCGACAACATCCTCATCACGCTCACCGAGTTCGCCGAGCAGGCGTATCGCATCAACCGCGCCGGTAACTTGCCCTTGTTGGTGGACGCCGATCACGGCTACGGCAACGCGCTGAACGTGCAGCGCACGGTGCAGGAACTGGAAACCGCCGGCGTCGCCGCGCTCACCATCGAGGACACCGACCTGCCGAAGCCCTACGGCACGGCGAAGCCGCGGCTGATTTCGCTGGAGGAAGGCGTCGGCAAGATGAAGGCGGCGCTGTCGGGCCGCCAGGACAAATCCCTCGTGGTCGCCGGGCGCACCAGCGCGCCCAGCGTGACGAGTCTGGACGACGCGATTCAAAGAGCCAAGGCGTACGAGAAAGCCGGCGTCGACGCGATGTTCTTCGCCGGGGTCAAGACCCGCCCGGAGATGGACGCCATCGCCAAGGAATTGAAAATCCCCGTGTTCTTGGGCAGCACCCCGCCGGAGATCAACGACCTCGATTATCTCAGCGGCAAGGGCGTGCGCATCGCGCTCCAGGGCCACATGCCGATCCACGCGGCGATGAAGGCGGCGTACGACACGCTGAAGGCGCTGCGCGAGGGCACGCCGCCCGCGGAGATTACGAACGTCGCCAAGGGCGAGCTCAAGGACATGATGACCCGCGGCGCCGACTATAAAAAATGGATGAGGGAATTCCTGGCCGGCGGTTGAGGTTTCCGGATCAACAAGGTCGTCATGCCCCGGCCCACCGGACTGGCCAAAGGCCAGCCGGAGGACAGGCTCCGCCCGGGGCATCCAGTTTGTAACCCTGGATTGCCCGGATGGAACCGGGCAATGACGGTAAGTGGAGGATAATCATGCATTGGACGCCGCGACGTGAAAAGTACCGTGCCCTCTTGGCGGGGGACCGCTGCGTCCATCCGGCCTCGGTTTATGATGCCATGTCGGCGCGCATGGCCGAATCCCTCGGCTTCGAGATGGGCATGTTCTCCGGCTCCGTCGGTTCGCTTGCGGTGCTCGGCTCGCCCGATATCGTGCTGCTGACCCTGACCGAATTCGCCGCCCAGGCCTACCGCATCAACCGCGCGAGCGACCTGCCCTTGGCGGTCGATGCCGATCACGGCTACGGTAACGCGCTCAACGTGCGCCGCACGGTCGAGGAACTGGAGACCGCCGGCGTCGTCGCGCTCAGCATCGAGGATACCGACCTGCCGAAACCCTACGGCAGCGGCAAGTCGAGACTGATTTCGCTCGACGAGGGCATGGATAAGGTCCGCGCCGCGCTCGATGCCCGCCAAGACAATAGCCTGGTCATCGCCGCGCGCACGACCGTCGGCGTGACGCCGTTCGAGGAGGTCGTCGAGCGGGCCAAGGCGTACGCGACGACCGGCGTCGATGCGCTATTTTTTGCCGGGATGAAAACCCGCGAGCAGCTCGAACGGATTTCCGCCGTGACCGATCTGCCGATCGGCCTCGGCTCGACGCCGCCCGAGCTGTCCGGCGATCTCGATTTTCTCGGCCGCAACAACGTGAAATCGGCGCTGCAGTGGCATCTGCCGATCCACGCCGCCATGAAGGCGGCCTACGACACGCTGAAGGCCTTGCGCGAGGGCACCCCGCCCGCCGACATCCAAAACGTCGCCAAGGGCGATCTCAAGGACATGATGACCCGCGGCGCCGACTATAAAAAATGGATGAAGGAGTTTCTCGCCGGCGGGTGAGGTTTCTGAATTAAAAGGTTCGTCATGCCCCGGGCGAAGCTCCGGGGCATCCAGGCGACGAAGCCCCTGGATTGCCCGGGCTACCGCCGGGCAATGACGGCATGAGGAAGATTTCCATGCACGCAACATCGCGCCGCGAAAAATTCCGCGCCGTTCTCGATGGTGACGTGTGCGTCAACCCGGGATCGGTCTACGACGCGCTCACCGCGCGCATGGCGGAAAGCCTCGGCTACGAGATCGGCGTGCTGGCGGGCTCGGTCGCCTCGCTGGCGATCCTCGGCGCGCCCGACCACGTCGTCATCACGCTGAGCGAACTCGCCGAGCAATGCCGGCGCATGAACCGGGCCGGGAATCTGCCCTTGCTGGTCGACGCCGATCACGGCTACGGCAACGCCCTCAACGTGCGGCGCACGGTCGAGGAGCTGGAAACCGCCGGCGTCGCGGCGCTTACCATCGAGGACACCGACCTGCCGAAACCGTTTGGGACGAGCAAGGCGCGGCTCGTATCGGTCGAGGAGGGCGCCGCCAAGATGAAGGCGGCGCTGGATGCGCGCAATGATCCGAGCCTCGTCGTCGTCGGGCGCACCAGCGCGCCGAGCTTCACGACCATGGCCGACGCCCTGGTGCGCGTGAAAGCCTACGAGGACGCCGGGGTCGATGCGTTGATGCTGATCGGCATCAAGACCCGCGCCGAACTCGAAGCCCTGCACGCGCAAACCTCGGTGCCGATTCTGCTGGTGCACGGCGGCGGCGATCTGACGGACCTGGAATATCTTGCAAGCCAAGGCGTGCGGGTGCGTTTCCAGCCGCATCTGCCGATCCAGGCCGCCATGAAGGCGGCCTACGATACGCTGAAAGCGTTGCGCGAGGGCACCCCGCCCGCCGATATCCAAAACGTCGCCAAGGGCGATCTCAAGGACATGATGACCCGCGCCAAGGATTACAAAACCTGGATGAAGGATTTCCTGGGCGCTTAAAATCGTCATGCCCCGGCCCACCGAACCGACCAAAGGTCGGTCGGAGGACAGGCTCCGTCCGGGGCATTCAGTAATTTCGTGTTTCTGGATTGTCCGGGCTTCGGGGGTTAAGGGGGTGTCCCCCTTAACCCACTGCGCCGGGCAATGACGGAAATAGTGCCGGCCAGTCGTGCTCGAACAGTCTGCTCGGTACGGCTTACGCCCGTTTCTGGCGCTTCTTTTTCTTGCGCTGGTGCTGCTTGAAGCGGCCGGACCAGCCGGCGGCGTTGGCGGCTTTTTGCGACACGCCGCTTTTGTGCAGGCCCAATTCGGTCGCTTCGAGGCGGCGCACCTCGTCGCGCAATCGCGCGGCTTCCTCGAATTCGAGATCGCCGGCGGCGGCGCGCATGCGCGTTTTGAGATCGTCCAAGTGTTTTTGTAAATTGTGGCCGATCAGATGGGTATCGCCCGAGACGTCGGTATCGACGGTCATGTAATCGCTCTCATACACGGATTGCAGAACGTCGGAGATTTCCCGCTTGATCGATGTCGGCGTGATGCCGTGCCGGGCGTTGTAGGCTTCTTGCTTTTCGCGCCGCCGGTTGGTTTCCCCGATCGCGTATTCCAGCGAGTCGGTCAGATTGTCGGCGTACAGGATCACCCGGCCGTCGACGTTGC
>JAVJPD010000489.1:0-1192 GCA_040216475.1 Rhodospirillales bacterium | reverse complement strand
CGTCGTTCTCTGCACCTATATCGTGTTGAAGGTGCTCGTGCAGAAGCCGCTGCGCAGGATTTCGGAGCAGGCCGTGTATCGCGGCAACGAGGATTCGCGCCGGCGCTCTATCGATTTGCCCCGCAACGAGATCGACGCGACGGTCGAATTGTGCGAACGGTTGTTGGCGCGCGCCGATATCCTGGAGGACGGCATCGCGGTTCGCGAGCGCCGGTTGCGCGCGGCCCTGGAGACGAGTCCGGCGGGCGTGGTGATCGCCACGCGCGACGGCCGCGGGTTGTTTTGCAATACCCGTTACGCCGAACAATACGGCGGCAGCCGCGAGGAGGTGTTGAGCATCAACCCGCACTTGAATTATGCTGATCCGCACGACCGCGACCGGCTTTACGCGCGCCTTGCCGGGCAGGGACGGGTCGACGCGATGGATATCCGGATGCGGCGCAAGGACGGCACGCTGTGGTGGGCGCGATGCACGTGGCTGCCGATCGAGTTCGAGGACAAGCAGGGGCATATCGGCTGGCTGGTCGAGATCGATCCGGAATCCGCCGTGTCCGGTTCGGCCTGAGAGCCCGGTCATTCGCCGGGAAGGAGAAGCGAACGATGAAGATTTTGGGATTGGACCACGTCGTCATCCGGGCCGAGAACGTGCCGAGGATGATGGCGTTTTACCGCGACGTCTTAGGGTGCGCCGAAGAACGCTTGAAGGGCGACATCGGCCTTTATCAGTTGCGGGCGGGCCATTCCTTAATCGACCTGGTCGACGTGAACGGCGAATTGGGCAGGAAGGGCGGTGGCGCGCCGGCACGCGAAGCGCGCAATATGGATCACTTCTGCCTGCGGATCGAACCGTTCGAAGAAGAAGCTTTACGCGTGCATCTCGAGAAACACGGCGTGCCGGTTTCCGAAACGGCGATGCGCTACGGCGCCGACGGCACCGGACCGTCAATCTATATCCGGGACCCGGAAGGCAATACGGTCGAGCTCAAGGGCCCGCCGAACCGGGATTAATCAATCCATTCGGACGTCGATTCTTCGGCCAGGAAATACGCCTTGGTGCCGGCTTCCAGCATGCCGGAATAGCGCCCGCAGAACAGGTAGCCGTCGACGGTGGCCTTTAATTGTTCGATCACCTCGAAGCTGTGCAGATCGACGATGTCGCCGAGCACGGTGCCTTTCTTGATGAGCTTGCCGA
>JAVJPD010000488.1:0-9246 GCA_040216475.1 Rhodospirillales bacterium | reverse complement strand
TTTACATCGGCGGCGTTTATGTCGGGTTGACGGCGGCGTGCGCGGCGGCTTACGCGGTGGCGGGCATGTCGGCCTTCGATGCGGTCAACCACGCCATGACGACGCTCTCGACCGGCGGCTATTCGACCCACGACGCATCTTTCGGGCACTTCAAGGAACCCGCCATTCCGTTGATCGGAACGTTCTTCATGGCCAGCGGTGCGTTGCCGTTCGTGCTTTACATCAAATCCCTGAAGGGGAACTGGGGCGCGCTGTGGCGCGACGAGCAGGTCCGCGGATTTCTGAAACTGATCGCGTTCGCGACCCTCGGCATGGCCGGGTGGCTCTGCGTCGTCGACGGGGTCGCGATCCTCGAGGCCATCGAGATGGCCGTTTTCAACGTGACGTCGGTCGTGACCACGACCGGTTACGCGTCCGCCGATTACGGGACCTGGGGGGCGTTTCCGGTCGGCATTTTTCTGCTGCTGACGTTTCTCGGCGGCTGCACGGGCTCGACGTCGGGCGCGATCAAGGTGTTTCGCCATCAGGTCATGTACTTAATGATGCGCCGCCAGATCAAGTTGTTCACGTTTCCGCGCGGCGTATTCCCGACCCGCTACAACGGCACGACCTTATCGGACGATATCGTGCCCTCCGTGATCGCTTTCATCGCCGCGTTTTTCGCGGCGGTGGGGTTGCTGACGCTGGCGCTCTGTTTCCTGAATCTCGATCTGGTGACGAGTTTCAGCGGTGCGGCGACGGCGATCGCCAACGTCGGGCCCGGGCTCGGGCCGATCATCGGTCCGTCGGGCAATTTCGCGCCCCTGCCGGATACGGCGAAATGGCTGCTGGCCTTGGGCATGCTGTTGGGGCGGTTGGAAATCTTTACCGTTCTGGTGGTGTTCACGCCGGCGTTCTGGCGGGGCTAGCCGTTCCGGCAAGAGAGAAAAATCGGGATAGCGTATTCTTGTTTCAGCATCGTTCAGGACGTTTGATCCCGATTCGGTTCGCCGGGTCTTGGTTTCGGCTCACGGAATGCTTATGATGATGGGCCTGCTTCAGACTCGAAAATGGTGATACGTTCAATTTTGTGAGTCGACGATGAACCAGATGAACCAAATGCTGAAAATGCCCGTGGGCGATCGAAGCGCCTGGAAAGCCCGCGACATCCGCGGCCGTACGGATTGGCGGCACGATTTGACCGGCCGGGAGCTTGATGAGCTGGAGTCGGCGCTCGACGCGGTTAACGCTAAGAAATTGGCGGCGGAGGACATTACCCGCGCGGATTTCCCCTTGCCGACGTTGCAAAAACGGTTGGAGCGGATTCTCGATCAGGTGCGCGACGGTTTCGGGTTTTGTTTCGTACACGGCGTGCCCGGCGAGAAGTACTCGGAAGAAGATGCGGCAAAACTTTTCTGGGGCATCGGCACCCACCTCGGGACGGCCAAATCGCAGAATTCCCACGGTCACCTCGTCGGGCATGTGGTCGACATGGGCGGGCGGCTCGGCCAGGACCGGGTGCGCGGCTATCAGACGAACCAGACTCTCAAATTTCACACCGACCGCGCCGATATCAGCGCGCTTTACTGCCATCGAACGGCGCTTGAAGGCGGGACGACGATGGTTGCAAGTTCCACGGCGATCCATAACGAGATTCTCGCGACGCGGCCCGAGTTTCTGCCGCATCTCTATTACGGCTATCCGTTCATGCACATGGAAGAGGGCGGCCACGAGGAACCGCGGCGGATTCCGGTGTATAGCGTTGCCGAGAATTATCTAAGTTGCACGATCCAAAGCGATCCGGTGGAAAAGGCGATCAAGGAACAGGTCCTGCCGGTCAGCGACGAGGCCAAGGAAGCGCTTGCCTACTTTCATGCCCTTGCGTGCAACCCGGATTTTCATCTCGAATTTGATCTGAAGCAGGGTGAAATACTGATCAACAACAATTTTACCATGCTTCATTCCCGTACGGCGTTCGTCGACGATCCCGATCCAGCCAGACGGCGTCACCTTTTTCGGCTCTGGCTGGCGTTCGACAATCCGCGCCCGACCGTGATCAACTTCGCGAATTACGGCGGCATCAAGAAAGAGCTTTAAGGACGCGATTATTGCAGCCGGCATCGAGTGCGTGCGGAGTATTTAGGTGGTGCGTGAACGCAGACACTCCACCTCAATCGCCGCCGTGATAGCCGAGCTGCTCGGAAAGCGCGCCGGTGCCCCCGAGCAGCAGTTTCCGGCAAAGCTCGTGATGCGGCTTGGAGTTGCGGCCTTCGGGCGTGATGATATCGATCACGGCGACGGTGCCGCCGGTGTAATCCATGATCGGCGCGGCAATGGATGCGCCGCCGTTGAACAATTCGCTCTTGCTTTCGGCATAGCCTCTCTTGCGGATCGACTCGATCTCTCGCCATAGAACCTTGGGCTCGGTGATCGTTTTTTCGCTGAATTTTTCGAGTGGCGTGCGCTTCAGGTACGCCTCGATTTCGGCGTCGCTCAGCCCGGCGAACAGAACCTTACTGGCGGCGCCGACGTACAGCGGCACCTGACGTCCGAGTTCGACCATGCGGCGCATCGGGTGCAGTCCCTCGGCGAAATCGATATGGATTCGGAAATCGCCGCTGCGGATGGAAAACACGACCGTTTCCTTCACCCGGTCGCGGATCGAACGCATCACGGGCATGGCCAAATTGCGCAGGTTCGCCTGGCGACGGCGGATGTCGGCCAGATGCAGCAGCTCGAAACCGAGGCTGTAATGGCCGGTGAGCGGGTCCTGCATGCACAGGCCGCGATGGCACAGGGTCGAGAGGATGCGGAAGGTCGTCGTTTTCGGCAGCCGCGTGCGCGCGACGATCTCAGTCAGCGACAGTTCCGGTTCGGCGTGGGAAAACGCGAAAAGAATGTCGGTCGCGCGGCTGATGGCTTCGACGGCGTACGCACCACCTTTGGCAGAAGCCCCGCCTTTTTGTTTCGCCGCCGCCGCGCCGGAATGGCCTCGTCGTGTCGCGGGTTTGGGATGATGCGGTCGGGGCATGGCAAGCGGCCGGTTTGCGGGGAGGGGCCCGCGTTGTTGTTCCATTGCATGGAATACTGTACCAAGCCGGGCCCGGTTTCAACCGCGCGGCGGGATTTGACGCACTCGTGAATAGGCGGGGGTATTTTTATACCGCCGCCGCGTGCTTAAGTATGGTCGGCACCGTCAACCACGCGAAGCATGGCCATGATCCGACGATTTCCCTGCATTCTCCGGCGTTTGTCGGTTCTCGTGCTGCTCGGCGCGGCGCTTCCGGCAGGCGCCTCCGGCGGTCCGGCACTTGCGGATGAGCGGCCGGTCGCCGCCGTCCAAGCCTTCGCGCAAACCCTTTCCGGCAAGCTGCGCAAGCAATTGATGCAGCCCTTCAAAAGCGACTCCCGTTTCGGATTCGATTGGGTGCCGGGCACGCGCGCGGGCGTCAGCCTCGGCGAGTTGACCGAAGCACAGCGCAAATCCCTGCGCGGCGTGTTGCGTTCGGTCATGAGTCCGGCGGGCGTCGAGGCGGCCGAAGGCATCGTCGTCGTCGAGAGAGTGTTGGGCGAGATCGAGGGCAATCCACGTTTCCGCGATCCCAACCGCTATTGGCTGACGGTGTACGGCGATCCGGCGAACGGTAAGGTTTGGGGCCTGCGCTTCGAGGGCCATCACCTGTCGGCAAATTTCACCTTGAACGGCGACACGGTTCTATCGGCGACGCCGTCCTTTTTCGGCTCCAACCCGGAGACGGTGCCGTCGGGTCCGCACAAGGGCCTTCGCCCCATCGCGGCGAAGGAAAGCCGGGCGTGGGCGCTCTATAACAGTCTCACGCCCGAACAGCGAAAACGCGCGCGCCGCGGCGGCGGCCTGTTCGGCGGCTTCAAGACGTCGTCGAATACGCCTACGTTCGATGCCGGTTCGCCGGACGGTTTGCCCGCCGCCGAAATGACGGCGGCGCAACGCAAAAAATTGTCGGCGTTGATCGACGCTTACGTGTCGCTCGCTTCGCAAGACTTCGCCGAGCATTACCGTGACACGGTATTGAGCCGGGAAATCGGCACGGTTCATTTCCATTGGCGCGGCGCGGAAGCGCCGGGAGACGCGTTCTTTTACCGCCTGCAGAGCAAACGGCTCATGATCGAGCACGATGCGCACGAGGGTTCCGTGCACGTGCACAGCATCTGGCGCGATCATATTCTCGATTTCGGCGGCGCGGCGTACCGTTAAGCGGTTTTATGCCGAAATAAACGGCCAGGGCATCGGCACGTAATCCTGCAAGATGCCCATCGGGTATTCGAGCACCAGGAAGTAACCGAGCAGCGCCAGCAAGCCGACGAAAACCAGGGCGCCGAACGCGGCGGCGAGCACGTTCGTCCGTGCTTTCACCACCAGAAACACGAACAGGAACACGGCGACGGCGAAAACGAAGCCGATCAGAGCCGCGCCGACCAGCAGGCCGATCAGCCACAGAATGTAATGGACCGCGCTGAGGTTCGGCGGTCCTTCCTCGCCGACGGATTTTTCCGCGTCGTACAGGGCAACGTGCGCCTCGCGCGCGAAAAACAGCCGGTAGGCGATGAACGACAAGGGAATGAACGTGATGATGCCGATCGTGACCGGATATAAGGACATGCTGAAGACATGGCCCATGGCATCGTAAATTGCGAACACCGGAATCAGCGCGACGGCGGCGAGGAACGCGATTTGCGGCGCGATGGCGCCGGGCGCATGTTTGGGTTCCGTGCTCGGCGCTGGGCCGTGATGCTTGGTCCTGAGGGCGATAAACGCCGAAACGAGAACCACCGCAAACAGAAACAGAGAGATCGGGCGCGCCAGGAAGCTGATGCCGTAGGCTTGGTGCGTTTGGTAAATCAGCAGTTCGAGGCGGCTCGACAGCACGAAGCCGATTAAAAGCGCCGGGCGCGACCAGCCGAAGCGTTTCATGTAGATGCCGAGAATGCCGACAAGCAGCAGCCCGATGATATCGCCCCAATCCTTCGATGCCTGGAACGCCGCGAAGAAGATGATGCCGAACATGAACGGTGCGATCAGGGCATAGCGGATCGTCGTCAGCTTGGCGATGGGATATGCCAGGATCAAACAGGCGCCGGCCCCGAACACGTTGGCCAGCCCGATCGACCAGATGATGACGAAGGCGAGATCGGGGCTGTTCTTGACGAAAGTGGGGCCCGGCTCGATGCCGATGACGATCAGGCCGCCGAGCAGCAGGGCCATGCTGCCCGAACCGGGAATGCCGAACAGCAACGTTGGGATCAAGGCGCCGCCTTCCTTGGCGTTATTGGCCGATTCGGGCGCGATGACGCCGCGGATATCGCCCTTGCCGAATTGGGATTTGTCCTTGGCGGTTTGCACGATGTGGCCATAGGCGATCCAATCGACGACCGAGCCGCCGAGGCCGGGCAGGGCGCCGACCAGGCAGCCGATGCCCGAGCAGCGCAGGATGATCCATTTGTGCCGGAGCGCGTCCTTGAATCCCTCGAGCCAGCCGACGCCGAGCTTGCCGCTCTCGGCAATCGTGCGGTTGCGCCGGATCAGATCGACGATTTCCGGTACGGCGAACATGCCGAGACCGACCAGGACCAGCGGCAGACCGTCGGCGAGATAAACGGAACCGAAGCCGAGGCGCATCTGCCCCGTGGTGAACGCTTCGCCGATGGCGCCGAGCAGCAGGCCGAAGCAGCAGGAGGCAAGCCCCTTGGCCGGGCTTTCGCCGGTCAGCATGCCGACCATGGTGATGCCGAGTACCACGAGCATCAGTTGTTCGCCGAAGCCGATCGCCAGGATGATCGGCTTGGCGACGAAGATCGCACCGGTCAGTACCACCGCGCCGAACAAACCGCCGAACAGGGATGCGGTGAAGGCTGCACTCAGGGCGCGCGCAGCTTCGCCTTTCTTCGATAGCGGGAATCCGTCGACGACCGTCGCTTGCGAGGCGGATGTGCCCGGTATGCCCATGAGGACGGAGGGGAAGGTATCCGATGTCGTGGTGACGGACGTGAGCCCGATCATCATGGCGAGTGCGGGCCCGGGCTCGATACCGAACAGGAACGGCAGGACGAGCGAAAGCCCGGCGATTCCGCCGAGGCCGGGCAGAATGCCGACGGTCAGACCGACGGCAACGCCGACGATCAAAAACAACAAATGCTCGGGACTCAGTAAATCCGCGAGCGCCGAAAAGACGATTTCGATGGGAGCCTCCCCCGTTTATGTTCGCGGCCCATGGTGTAAAATAACGGGGGATTGATATCAAGCCGAACCTAAATTAGTATTTCCTTAGGTTGTGTATCGATCCGTTTTACCCGGGATTATTGAGCGAGGCCGGTCCGGTGTCGGGCACGGAATTGCCCGATGCGTCTCTTTAACGTAAGGGCGCATTAAAATTACCCGATCAGCAGGAGGAGGCTAAATGATGAACAAATTATGCAAAATCATAGGTGTTGCAGCCGTTTTGGCGGCCGGCGCCGTGGCTTTTCAGGGGGCGCCGGCACAGGCTGCCGATACCCTGAAAGACAAGAAAGTCACACTCATTATTCCGTTTAAGGAAGGCGGCGGTTCCACCGTTTACGTGCGCTTCCTCGAGCCGTTGATGCAGAAACATTTACCCGGCAACCCGACCATGATCGTGCGCAACATCGGCGGCGGCGGTTCGGTCAAGGGCCTGAACTATTTCGTCCGCAAGGCCAAGCCGGACGGGACGATGGTTTCCAACACCGGCGCCAGCACGCTGATCAAGTACACCCTCGGCCACAAGGCCGTGAAGTACAACCTCAAGAAGTTGATTCCGGTGCTGAGCTCGCCGCTCGGTGTGATCGTTTACGCCGACAAGAAAACCGGCCTTTCTTCCGAGGGCATTCAAAAGATCAAGGGCATGAATCTGACGTTCGGCGGCCGCTCGCCGACCGCCGGCGGCATGGCTCTGATCCTGTCCTACGAACTGCTCGGCGCCAAGATGAAGTACATCTTCGGTCTCAGCAGCGGCAAGCGCCGCCAGGCGTTCCAGCGCAGCGAATCGAACATCAACTTCGATTCGATGCCGTCCTACACCAAGCGCGTGCTGCCGATGATCAAGGAAGGCAAGGCGGTTCCGCTGTATACGTTGGGGTATCTGAGCGACGACGGAAAGATCGTCCGCGATCCGATGCTGCCCGACATGCCGACCTTCTTCGAGGTCTACGAGAAGGTTCACGGCAAGCCCCTCACGGGTGTGCGGGCGCGGGTCATGAAGTCGCTCATCGTCGGGCGCGTGATGGCGGCGAAGATGATGTTGCTGCCGGAGAAGACTCCGAAGAATATCATCGCCATGTACGATGCCGCGATGAAGAAGGTCGTGACTGACCCGACGTTCACCGGTGCCAAGGGCCTGAAGGTGATGGGGCCGTACCCGCAGTCTCTCGGCAAGAACGCCCGCACCGTGCTGAAGGAAGCGTCCGACATGGACGACGAGGCGACCAAGTGGCTGAAAGACTGGCTCAAGAAGAAGTTCGACGTAACCATCTAAAGCCGGGTTACGCCGTAAACCGACCGGCCTAAAGAGCAGCTGCCCGTGGCGACGCGGGCAGCCTCTTTTTGTCGGCCCCCGGGAACGGCTCGAAAGGAAGCGACCATGAAGAACAACAAGGTCATTTTGCTCGGCGACATCAACCTGATGGGTATCAAGCCGAGCGAGAAGCCGTTCGCCCACGTCTCGAACTTCGTCGGGAAAGCGGACGCGGTGTTCGCCAACCTGGAATGCTGCTTCTACGACCCGCCCAAGGATGTCGGGCGTCAGATCGACGTCCGGTACGAGCCCGGCGAGCGGTTGCAGCGCGAAGGGCTCGAGGCGCGCACCGACATGGCACCGGCCTTGGCCGAGCTCGGCGTGTCCGCGGTCGGCAACGCCAACAACGTCAATTACGGCCACGAGCCGATCAAATCGTCCCTGCGCGAGCTCGATGCGCTCGGCATTCCCCACAGCGGCGCCGGCCTCAACATCAAGCAGGCCGAGGAACCGGCGATCGTTACGCGCAACGGCGTGCGCTTCGGGCTGTTCCAGCGCACCGCCGTCTATTGGCCGGTCGAGCACAAGGCATTGCTGAATTCGGCGGGCGTGGCCACCATCAAGGCGCACACCTCCTATCGGCCGCTGTCGGACGGCGATCACCGTTCCGCCAACCGCCCGGGCGTGCCGCCCGAAGTGATCACCTGGATGGACCCCAATTCGTTGGACCGCATCGTCAAGCAGATCAAGAAGGTCAAAAGGCAGTGCGACGTGGTCATCGCGTCCTATCACTGGGGGCTCGGCGAGAAAATCCTGAGCTATCAAACGGAACTGGCGCACGCCTCGATCGACGCCGGCGCCGACATCGTCATGGGCACCGGGCCGCATTACCCGCTGCCGCTCGAGATGTACAAGAAGAAACCGATTTTCTACGGCATGGGCAGCTTCTTCTTTTACATCGGCCACGGTTCCAAGCTGCAGCCGAACGAACTCGGCATCATCGCTTGCCTCGATTTCGACAAGAAGAAAATCAAGAAGCTCGCGCTGCGGCTGGTGCGCCGGCGCAACGGCAAGCAGACGATCTTCCGCTCCGCCAAGCAGGAAAAGAAGGAAATCGAGCGTCTGCATCGCTTGTGCGAACAGTTCGGAACCTCGTTTAAGGTCAAGGGCGACGAACTGGTATTCGATCTCTAAAAAGTCCGTCAGCCGACCGCGTTGCTGCTTGCGGACGCGATCAGCACGAAGGCGATCACGCACGGCACGGATCCGTTGTTCACCCAATTGTGGATGGTGCCGCGTTGCACCAGCACGTCGCCGGCCTTGAGGTGCACGACGGTCCCGTCCATTTCCATGTCGATCTCTCCCGACATTACAATTGCATAATCGATGCTGTCGGTGCGGTGATTGCGCGGCGTCACGCCGGGGCCGTATTCGATGATCCGAAACACCGAACCGCCGGCGATGGTGGTGCCGATCTCGCGGCTCCCCTTGTCTTCGCCGTCTTCTTCGAAGATCACCGGCAGATCCTCGGTGGTCCAGATCAGTTGGCGCTCCATATGGGGCCGCCCCGAGGAGCGGTGAAGCCCCGCGTCGTCGAACGTCACCACCGCCTTGCCGTTATCGTCGTGCCCCGTCACCACGCGGCGAATGTTGAGTGTCATGATTCTCTCCCTGTGGGCTGTTCCCTGTTAGAGCCGATCATGGTTAGTCGGAATCGCCACATGTCCTCAACGTGGCGATCCGACAACCATGTGAATCGGCT